>SKZG01000273.1 GCA_007127495.1 Planctomycetales bacterium | reverse complement strand
CCGATATCGGCCAGTTTCTCGCGCACCTCGGTGAGGGTCGTCTCACCGAAGTTGCGGAACTCGAGCAGTTCGTCTTCGCTTCGGGTCACGAGTCCGCGCACCGTGTTGATCCCCTCGGTTTCCAGGCAGTTGGAAGCCCGCACCGAAAGGTCCAACTCGGCGAGGCTCATCGACAGCTTGGCTTCGAGGGCCAAATCGGGGCTGGCTGCGCCCGGTACCCGAGCTTCGCTGTGGATCATGGGGCCGAGTTGATTGTATTGCACAAAGGGGTTGAGGTGTTTGCGCAAAATCTTGGCCGCCTCGACCATGGCCATCTCCGGCGAGACGGAGCCGTCGGTCCAGATTTCCAGAATCAGTCTGTCGTAATTGGTCTTCTGGCCAACCCGCGTTTCCTCCACCTCGTATCGGACCCGAACGATGGGACTGAACGCGGCGTCGATGGGAATGATCCCGATTTCCTGGGCCTCGGGCGTGTGTTCGCCGGCGGACACGTAGCCGCGCCCGTTCTCGACAACCATTTCCAACTGGAAGGGGACGTCGTCGGTCAAGGTGGCGATGACGTGGTCCTTGTTAACCACTTCGACCTGCTCGTCGGTGATGACGTCGGCCCCCTTGACCACGCCGCGCTCGTCTTTCTCGATGCGAATCACGCGCGTCTGTTCGCTGTGGTTCTTCACGATGAGCGACTTGACGTTCAGGACAATGTCGGTCACGTCTTCGACCACGCCGGGCAGGGTGGTGAACTCGTGCTGCGCCCCATGGATCTTGATTTGGGTTACGGCGGAGCCTTCCAGGCTGCTCAGCAGAATCCGGCGAAGGCTGTTGCCAATCGTGACGCCGTAGCCTCGCTCGAAGGGCTCGACGATGAACTTTCCGTGGGAAACGGTCAGGGATTCGCGTTCGACAATGACTTGGCTGGGCAGTTCGAGTCCGCGCCATCGAATACGCATGTGGGGCCTCCGGTCGGGAAATGTACGGCGATGACAAAAAACGGGGTTAGGTGCCCGCTATTTGGAGCAAAGCTCGACGATCAGTTGAGTTTGAACGGGGATGGAAACATCGCCGGCCTCCGGCAAACGGACGATGTGGCCTTCGGGCGCCTCTCCCGCCACCAGCGAGAGAAACTCCGGGACCTCGTGCCCCGGTTCCGCCAGGTTGGTTTGTACGGCCTGAAGGCTCTTGGGACGGCTTTTCACGCGAATCACGTCGCCGGGGCGAATCAGGTAGCTGGGGATGTCTACCCGGCCGCCATTGACGGTGACGTGGCCGTGGCAGATCAACTGCCTCGCCTGCGACCGCGAAGGACCGAACCCCAGCCGGCACACGATGTTGTCCAGCCGGCGTTCGAGGAGCGTCATGAGGGCCTCGCCGGTATCGCCGCGGGTGCGCTGCGCCATCTGGAAATACTTGCGGAACTGCCGTTCAAGCACTCCGTAGTAGTTCTTCACCTTCTGCTTTTCGCGCAGGTGGATTCCGTAGTCGGTCGGTTTGCCACGGCGGCTCGACTGCATGCCGGGCGGGGAATCTCGCCGTTCGATTGCGCACTTGGGGGTATCGCACCGAGTGCCTTTGAGAAACAGCTTCATGCCTTCGCGGCGGCACATTCGGCAGACGGGTCCGGTTTTTCGCGCCATTGGTTTCCTCCCGATTACACGCGGCGGCGTTTCTTGGGCCGACAGCCGTTATGCGGCAGCGGGGTGACGTCCTCAATGGACTTGATTTTCAAACCGGCGGCCTGCAACGCAGTGATGGCGCTTTCGCGTCCGCTACCGGGCCCTTTCACCTTCACGTCGACCTCCTTCATGCCAAACTTCACGGCCTTTTCGGCCGCTTGTTGCGCGGCCAACTGCCCGGCGAACGGCGTGCTCTTTCGGCTCCCCTTGAAGCCGCTCGTCCCGGAACTGGACCAGCACAGCGTTGCGCCTTTGGTATCGGTGATGGTGATCATGGTATTGTTGAACGTCGCCCTCACATGGGCGACCCCGACAGCTACACTGCGTCGCACCTTTCGTCGTTTCGTCTGCTTCGCCACGAACGAGTTACTCCTTGAATGGTTTCTTATGCCACATGGCCGGGCTGCCGTAGGCGCCCGAATTGAATTCCTGACCGATGCTCCCCGACTAACGCATGTCCTTCACGCCCTTCTTGCCGGCCACGGTCTTTTTCGGTCCCTTGCGGGTGCGTGCGTTGGTTCGCGTGCGTTGCCCCCGAACCGGCAAACCGCGGCGATGTCGCAGGCCGCGGTAACAACCGATATCGCGCAGCCGCGCGATGTTCTGGGCCGTTTGCCGCCGCAATTGCCCCTCGACCGTATAATCCTTGTCCAGCAGCGCCGCGAGGCGCGCCAGCTCGTCTTCCTTCAAATCGCGCGCCCGCGCCTGGAGGCTGACTCCGGCTTTGAAACACAAGTCGCGAGCCGTCTGGGGACCGACTCCGTACAGGTACGTGAGCGAAACCCAAGTCGGACGGTCGTTCGGAATGTCGACACCTAGCAAACGCGGCATACTTCAGTACTCCTAGTGATCAGTACCCCTAGTGACTCGATAGCACCCCTAGTGATTCGATTACGGGCGGTACGCATCAACCCTGGCGCTGCTTGTGGCGAGGATTGGTGCAGACGACGAACACCACACCGCGCCGGCGCACGATCTTGCAGTTTTCACAAATGCGTTTGACGCTGGCTTGCACTTTCATCGTACACTCATCAAGTTCTTTTTTGGCATTCTCGGGCAAAGCGTTTCAGTATAAGCACTGCCCGCGTTGCTCCACAAGCCCCCCAAGGCGAAAAAAATGCGGCTGCATAATTTTTCACGGTCGCCTACCGCTCTAACAGGGGGCATCTTTTGCGGCACACCACGCCCATGGGGGGCATTTTATGTCCATGTCTCTCCGAGGGGGCCTGCGGTCAAAATGTCCGGGCCCTTGCTGGTCATGGCCACTGTATGTTCAAAGTGGGCGCTGGGTCTTCCATCGCGTGTCACCTGGGTCCAGTGGTCAGGCAATTGGCGGACGGTCTTGCGGCCCATATTCACCATCGGCTCGATGGCAACGACCAATCCCGGTACGAGGCGGAAATCGGCCGTCCGCCGAATCTTACGCCCCGAAAAATTGGGAACCTGCGGCTCCTCGTGCATATCGCGTCCAATACCGTGCCCGACAAACGCCTCCACCACGGAAAAGCCGTGGCTCTTGACGAACCGCTCCATTTGGGTGGCGACTTCGCTCCACCAACGGCATCGTCCCATCTGCTCAATGGCCAGGTGCAGCACGTCGCGGGTCACTTCCAACAGTTTTCGGGTTGGGGGGCTTACCTTCCCACACGCGTACGTCGCTGCCGCATCGCCACACCAGCCGTCCAACTTGCAGCCGGTGTCGATACTGACGATATCGCCTTCGGCCAGCTTCCTGGGGCCGGGAATACCATGGACCACCTCTTCATTGACGGAAATACAGGTCGCGGCAGGAAACGGTGGCTTGCCTTCGCTCGAGTTCGGCACATGCTTGAACAGCGGCACCACGTTGCGCTCGGCGAAGAGCTGCTCGATTGCTCGGTCGATCTCAGCCGTCGAGACGCCCGGGCGCACCATGCGCCCGGCGATTTGATGGGCCTCCCAAACCACGAGCCCCGCCTTCCGCATCAAGCCGATTTCGCGCGGCGATCGGAGAATTTCCACAAACCGGGCTCCTGGCAACTTACGCGTTCATGTACTCGTTCACTTGCGGCTAACACGCGTACGGGTCCAGCACGGCCTCCACGCGGTGAAATATCTCCTCCACGGTCCCAATTCCGTCAACACTCTTGAGCAGTCCTTGCTGCCGATAGTATTGCAAAAGCGGCTCGGTTTGCTCCCGGTAGGCCACGAGACGCTGGCGGATCACGTCGGGCTGGTCGTCGGCACGGCCGCGGCCCGCAAGCCGCTGGAATAACTCTTCCTCGGGCACGTTCAATTCGAGCACAACGTCCAACGCGGTTCCTTTCGCCGCGAGCATCGCATCCAGGGCCTCGGCCTGCGGCAGGGTGCGGGGAAAACCGTCCAGCAGGTATCCGTATTGGCAATCCGGCTGCTCCAGCCGTTCGGCGATGATGGCGATGATGATCGCGTCGGGCACCAACTCGCCTGCGGCCATGTACGTTTCGGCTTCCACACCGACGGGCGTTTTCGCGTCGCGCGCGGCCCGGAGCATATCGCCGGTTGAAAGGTGGGCAATCCGGTATTTCTCGATGATCCGTTCCGCCTGAGTTCCCTTCCCGGCTCCCGGAGGCCCGATGAATACAATGCGCATGGTTTAACCTTTATCCAGCAGTCCCTTGTAGTTTCGCATGAGCAGGTGGTTGTCGATCTTCTGCACGAGGTCGAAGGCTACGCTCACGGCGATAAGCAAACCCGTACCGCCATAGAAACTGGCCACCGTGAGAGAAATGCCCAACTGCCCGGCGATGATGGTCGGAATGATGGCCACCAGGGCCAGGAAGGCGGCGCCGACGTAGGTGATGCGCACCATGACTTTTTCGAGGTAATCGGCAGTGCGCCGGCCGGGCCGGTAGCCGGGAATGAAGGTGCCGTAGTTTTTCAGGTTGTCGGACATATCCTTCGGGTTGAAGGTAATGGCCGTCCAGAAATAGCAGAAGAAGTAAATCAACACCACGTATAGCACGTTGTAAACGAAGGAATCGCCGCGGCGAAATGCTTCGTTCAAAGTTTGGAGCGCCGGGAAACCGCGCACCAGATATGTCAAGATCGCCGAGGGGATCAGCAGCAGGCTGCTGGCAAAGATGATGGGCATGACCCCGGCTTGGTTGACCCGAAGCGGCAGGTACTGGCGAGTCCCGCCGTACACGCGGCGGCCGCGCACGTGCTTGGCGCTTTGTGTCGGGATGCGGCGCTGTCCCAGGGTGATGAACACCACGCCGGCCACCACGCCCACGAAGAGCGCGGCCAGCACCAGGAGCGTTTCCACGCCCATCCGTCCGGGCCCACCGCCAATTTCGATCCCGCCTGCTTCGATCATCGGCGAGAGCAGTTCCCATCCGGCGGCGGGCATTCGGGCAAGAATGCCGGCCATGATCAAGAGGCTGATCCCGTTGCCGATGCCGTATTCGTCAATCTGCTCGCCCAGCCACATGAGGAACACGGTGCCGGCGGTCATGGTGAGCACTGCGGTCAACTGCCAGGAGAGGGGAAGCGTGCCGTCGGCGGTGAGCACGGCCTCGCGAATGAGGCCGTCGGCCGCACCGGCCGTGCCGGCCAGCCAGCGCACATAGGCCCAGCTCTGACCGAAGCAAAGCACCACGGTTGCGTATCGGGTGTATTCGTTGATCTTCTTCCGGCCGCTTTCTCCTTCCTTTTGGAGCTTTTCCAGCGGCGGATACACGCTGCCGAGCAGTTGGAAGATAATCGACGCGGAAATATACGGCATGATGCCCAGGCCGAAGATGGTGGCCTGGCTCAACTGGCTCGCGCTGAAGGTTTGCACCATTTCGATGAACGCGCCGATGCCCCCGGGCCCCCCCTCGCGGAAGAACTCGGTCATGGCTTCATGGTCCACAATGGGCAACGGAATCTGCCAACCGATGCGGTAGACGGCCAGCAGGCCGAGCGTCAGAAGGATCTTCTGCCGCAGCTCCGGAATGGTGAAAATGACACGGATTTTTTCCCACATCGTTCCGTGATTCCCAATGATTGAGGTTTCAGCACAAGCTGAGGGTGGTAAACTACTCGGCGCCGGATGTCGCCGCGCCGGCATGCCGCACTCGGCTGTTGGCCTTGTTTTTGGGCACGGGTTTCTTACCGGGCAGGACGACCGCCTTGCCGCCTGCCTGCTCGATCTTCTCGCGTGCCGACTTGCTAAACCGATGGGCGGATACGGTAAGCTGCTTGGTCAACTCGCCGTCGCCGAGGACCTTCAGCACGTCGTAGCGCCCCTTGGCGAGGCTGCACGCCTGGAGGGCCTCGGGGGTGACCTCGGCGCCGGTGTCGAAATGTTCTTCGATCTGCCCGAGGTTTACCACCGCGACCGTCAATGCGAAGCGGTTATTGAACCCCCGCTTGGGCACGCGGCGCACCAGAGGCATTTGGCCGCCTTCGAAGGTTGGATGCACCGAGTACCCGGCGCGTGACCGCGCGCCTTTGTGACCCCGGCCGCACGTCTTTCCGCGGCCGGAACCGGTGCCCCGGCCCACCCGCTTGCGCTTCTTGTTCTTTTGAATTCCGCGATGGACTTCATTCAGGTTCATGACAGCGAAACTCCGCGCAGCCGCTCGACCTCGCTTTTCGAGCGGAGGCTCTCAAGCGCGTTGATGGTCGCCTTGACCACGTTCAGTGGGTTATTGGTACCGAAGCTTTTGGTGAGGATGTCTTTGATGCCGCACGCCTCGCACACGGCACGGACCGCCGCGCCGGCAATGACCCCGGTTCCGGGGCGGGCCGGCACGAGGGTGACGCGCGCGGCGCCGAATCGGCCCTTCACAAGGTGCGGGATGCTGGTGTTTTCCAGGGATATGGGCACCATGCTGCGCCCGCCGTCCTTCACGGCTTTCTCGACCGCGGGGGGCACCTCGTTTGCCTTGCCGTAGCCCCAGCCGACACGGCCCTTGCCGTCGCCGACCACTACCAGGGCCGCGAAGCTGAAACGGCGGCCACCCTTGACCACCGCGGCGCAGCGGCGGATCTTGACCACTTTGTCGATCAGTTCGCCTTGAGTCGTTTCAGTCGCCATCGCAGGATTGCCCATTGCTTGTGTGAAGATGGGAGGTTCTTGGTAACATCACTTTACCGCCGGGAAGGCGGATTCGATTTTTCAACGCATTGCCGGACGGGGGGCCTAAAACTGGATGCCGGCTGCTCGGGCGGCGTCGGCCAAGGCGGCAACCCGCCCGTGGTATTTGTACTCGCGCCGGTCAAAGGCCACGGCGGTAACGCCCCGTTCCAGCGCCCTTTCGGCCAACATCTTGCCCACGGCGGCGGCCGCGGCTTTGTTGCCGCCGAACGGGAGCGAGCCGCGCAGTTCCTTGTCGCACGTGCTGGCGGCAGCGAGGGTGCTCCCGGCCGCGTCGTCAATCACCTGCGCGTAAATGTGTTTGTTGCTGCGAACGATACACAGCCGGGGCCGCACCGAGTGGCGTTTGACTCGGTTGCGCACTCGGTATTGCCGTCGCTCGCGTTGTTTATTCAGTCGCTTGTATTGTTTCATCGCGGAACTCGTAAATACGCCGCCGTGACCGGCGGCCGCTGGACCCGAAACATCCCGGCCGCAGTTGCGTCCGGGCCTTTGAACTACTTCGCCATGGCCTTGCCTTGCTT
>SKZG01000200.1 GCA_007127495.1 Planctomycetales bacterium | reverse complement strand
TCGAAGGCCGCATCGAACACAACCCGCGCGAACTCGACTTCTACGAACTGGCCCTGAAGGCCAGCGGCGCGGTGCAGGCCGCCCGGTGGTCGGAAACGATCGACGGCGACGGGTACATCTGTTCGTTCAACGGCCCGCACTCGCTCTTCTGCGATACGATTCGCTCGTTGCGGTCGCTGGCCGTGGCACACCAGTTGGGCCACCAGTTGCAGGCTGAGAACGATGTGCGCATTAGCCTGCTCGACCGGCTGGTGCAGCACGCCCGCAGCACGGCCCGGTACAACGTGTACTACGGCGAGGGGCGCGACGCCTACGACGTGCGCGGCCGCGTGGCCCACGAGAGCATTTTCAACTGCGCCGACGGCCGCTACCGCTGCCCCAGCACGCAGCAGGGGTACTCGCCGTTTTCCACCTGGACCCGCGGGCTGGCGTGGATCATGGCCGGCTACCCGGAGCAGCTCGAGTGGCTGGAAACCCGGCCCGACGATGAGCTGGAGCCCTTCGGCGGCCGGGCCGACATCGAGCAGATGATGCTCCGCGCGGCCACCGCCGCGTGCGACTTCTACCTGGAAAACACGCCCACCGACGGCGTGCCGTACTGGGACACTGGCGCCCCGGGCCTGGTCCATCTGGCCGACTACCTCGACCGCCCCGCCGATCCGTTCAACGAGCACGAGCCGGTCGACAGTTCCGCGGCCGCCATCGCCTGTCAGGGCCTCTTGCGCCTCGGCCGCTACCTTGCCCGCCGCGGCGACGCCTATGCCGGCGCCCGCTATCGCCAGGCCGGGCTCACCGTGCTTCGCACGCTACTCCACGAGCCGTACCTGAGCACCGCCGCCGGGCACCAGGGCCTGCTGCTGCACGCCGTATACCACCGCCCCCGCGGCTGGGACCACGTACCCGACGGCGCGGCCGTCCCCTACGGCGAATCGTGCATGTGGGGCGACTACCACCTTCGCGAAGCCGCGCTGTACGTGGGGCGGCTGGCCGAGGATGGGGCGTATTATACGTTTTTCGGGGGGTGATGCGCTATCGGTCCACGTCCAGCTATGGGAGTTGTGAGCGATGCACGAGTGCTACTATCAAATCGGCAGCGATGTCGTGGGGCCCATCTCCCTCGACGACCTGAAGCGAGCGGCCGCTGAGGGCACGATTTCGGCCGACACACTCGTCCGGTAGAGCGAGGCGGGAGAATGGGTTCCCGCCGGCCAAGTCGCAGAGCTGAGCGGCATGCTGGTTGGGCCGACCGGCGCCGCCGGCGTGGCGCCGTGTCCCGACTGCCAGGCGATGGTGTCCAAGGCCGGGTGGCCCCGGGTGATTGCTCACCTGGGGCTCCCACAGACCCGTACGTGCAGGATTACCGCATATTATGTTGGCGACAACATAATATGCGGGAGAACCGCACGTACGGTTCGGAGGTGGGGGTGGCCGAACTCAATCGGTCGTCCCTACCCCTATCATTCAGAAAGAAATCTCGGACACCCACACTATCCGCCTTTCCCTCGCAGCCGTCTTCGCTTAAGATAGAAAAATCCATGAATCGTCCTGTGGACCCCTTCGATGGCCCAATTCCTCCACAAAATGCTCTTATTGGCCACGGCACTTCACCTTGCGGTGGGGTGCTGCTGGTTTGACTCGCTGAGTGGCGACGTTGCGGGGCCGATTGTCGCAGTAGCAGGGGGCGAATGGTCGGGGCCGGCCTCGCAAGGTTGCCGCGAGCGGCGTGGGGAATCATCGCCGGGGCAGGGGGAGAGCCCGTCCCATCAGTGCATTCAGGCGGTCCCCGCCGGCTTCGGGGCGTCGTCCGGTCAAGCGGATGTCCCTGAAGCCTCCCCGGCGGCTTCGGGCGAGGCGCCGCTTTTCCGCGTCGGGCACGCCGTATCGCCGGTTCGACGTGCGGCTTCGGACGCATTGCGCCTTTGGGGCGGCGTCCGTTTCCATCTTGTCAAGCGGGTCTTGCTCGTTTGATTCTCTCCCGCCACGGCGTCTTGTGGCTCGGCCTCCCCGGCATCGGGTGACGGCCGGTAGTCTCCCATTCCCTATTAGCGGCCCATGTGAGGGACATCATGTCTGCGTTCGATACAAAAACGCGTTCGCCATCGCCGCGACGCGTCGATCGGCCAACCCCGGCCACAAAGCAGAAGCCCGCTGAAGTGCGAACGCGCCGCAGGCGGTTCGCCTGGCGCGTCGGCCTCGGAGGGCTTGTTCTCGGAGCCGCCGTCGGCGCCGGCGCGGTGTTGCTGGCGCTGGCCTTCGGAACGCCAGGGCCGGGACGGCTCGGGCACCTTGCGGCTGCCGGCGGCGAGGACGAGCCGGGCGCCGAATCGCGGCACGCGCACGACGACCATGACGATCACGACGACCAGCATCACGGCGAAGGAACCGCCATCGAGCTGAGCGAGCAGGCCCGGAAAAACATCGGCCTCACGCTGGCAACGGTGACTCCGCGCGACTTCGTCCGGACCATCGCCGTGCCCGGCGTCGTGGTGGAGCGGCCGGGACGCACCCTGGTGACGGTGTCCTCGCCGCTGAGCGGCATGGTGGAGCAGGTGGTTCCGCTGCGAGGCGAGGCCGTCGATCCGGCCGCGACGCTTTTCGAACTGCGCCTGACCGACGAGGATCTCATCGACCGGCAAAGCGAGCTGTTGCGGGCTGTTGAGGAACTGGCCGTAGTCGAAAGCGAACTGGCGCGGTTGGAGGAGATCAGCGCCAGCGGGGCGATCGCCGGCCGGTCCTTGCTCGAGCGGCAGTATCAGAAGCAGAGCATCGAGGCGGCCATCCGGGCGCAGCGGCAGGCGCTGGTGCTGCACGGACTCAGCGACGGGCAGGTCGAACAGATTGCCGCGAATCGGCAGTTGTTGGCCAAGCTGGCCGTCGCCGCGCCGCCGGCCATGCCCAACGGCTCCGAAGGCCGGCGCTTTCAGGTGGTCGAACTGCCGGTGCGGCCGGGCGATCACGTGGAAACCGGCGCCCCGCTGGCGGTATTGGCCGATTACGGCGAGCTTTACGTGAAGGGCAAGGCGTTCGAGCGCGACGCTCCGGCGCTCCACCGAACCGCCCGGGAAGGGACTGCCGTTGCGGTGCTGGTCGAGGGCGACGGCGGGGGCAAGGAGGAGGTTCCTTCGCTGGACATCCTGTATGTCGAAAACGAGGTCGACCGCCAGTCGCGCGCCCTGCGGTTCTTCGTGGTCTTGCCCAACGAGGTCGTCCGCGATCATGAAACGTCCGACGGCCGTCACTTCCTGGCATGGCGGTTCAAGCCCGGCCAGCGGGTCGAAGTGGCCGTACCCGTCGAGCGATGGGAGGACCGGTTCGTGCTGCCCGTCGAGGCCGTCGTGCAGGAGGGGGCCGACGCGTTCGTTTTCGAGGAAATCGGCGACCACTTCGTGCGGCACGAGGTCCACGTCGAGTATCGCGACCAGCGGTCGGTCATCCTCTCGCGCGACGGCACGCTCCATGCGGGCGACGTCGTGGCCGCCCGCGGCGCCTACCAAATCCACCTGGCCCTGAAACAACAGGCCGGCGGCGGGCAGGTCGACCATCATCACCACCACTAACGCCTGTTTGAAAACGGGGACTGGCTCCCGTAAGGTGCGGGGCATGGCCGATGCCTGTAGAAAATGCAGGGCGCCTGTCCCCGTTTTCGGACACTAATCCTGCTGTGGAGGTTCATCATGCTTGATACCGCCCTCGACGGGCTGCTGCGATTCGCACTGAAGCAACGGGTCCTGGTCATCACCTTGGCCGTTGCGCTGACGATCTACGGCGCCTGGCAAATGCGGGGACTGCCGATCGACGTGTTTCCGAGCCTGGACCGGCCCCGGGTGGTGGTGATGACGGAGGCTCCGGGCTTGGCTCCGGAAGAGGTCGAGTCGCTGATTACCTTCCCGCTGGAGTCGGCGCTGAACGGGGCCACCGGCGTGCAGGCCGTGCGCAGCGCGTCGGACGTGGGCCTTTCGGTCATCTACGTCGAGTTCGACTGGGGGTCCGACGTGTTCGCCGACCGCCAGATTGTGGCCGAACGGCTTGCCCTGGCCGCTGAGCGGCTCCCGCCCGGCGTTACGCCGCAGCTTGCGCCCATTTCGTCGATTATGGGCCAGATCATGATTATCGGCATGTGGAGCGAGACCGGGGCGACGCCTCCGATGGAACTCCGCTCCCTGGCCGACTGGGTCGTCCGACAGCGTCTGCTGACCATCCCGGGCGTATCGCAGGTGTTCGCCATGGGCGGCGAGCGCATGCAGTTCCAGGTGCTGGTGGACCCCCAGCGGCTCGTCCGTTACGGGGTGTCGCTCCGCGACGTGGAAACCGCGCTGGCTGAAAGCAACGAGAACGCCACCGGCGGATACCTGGAGCAGCAAGGGCCGAACGAGTTGCTCGTCCGATCGCTCGGCCGCATCCGCACGGTCGACGAGATCGCCGAGGTGGTCGTGGCCGTTCGCGACGGGCGGCCCGTGCTTGTTGGCGACGTCGCCCGCGTGACGCGAGGCGCGCAACGAAAACGCGGCGACAGCGCCGCCTTCGTGCGCGGCGACGGCGGCGTGTTTTCCGGCGGACCCGCCGTCGTGCTCACCGTGACCAAGCAGCCCGACGCCGATACTCGGCGCGTGACCGACCAACTCGTACAGGCGCTGGCCGAGTTGCAGCCCGGGTTGCCCGACGACGTCCGCATCGACCCCGCGCTCTACCAGCAGAAGTCGTTCATCGACGTGGCCATCGGCAACGTAAGCGAGGCGCTGCGCGACGCCGGGCTGCTGGTCGTCGTGGTGCTGTTCTTCTTCCTGCTGAGCTTCCGCACGACCTTCATTACGCTCACGGCCATTCCGCTTTCGATCATGGTAACGGTGGTCGTGTTCGCCGTGTTCGATCTATCGATCAACACGATGACGGTCGGGGGGCTGGCGGTGGCGATCGGCGGCCTGGTGGACGACGCCACGGTGAGCGTGGAAAACGTCTTTCGCCGCTTGAAGCTGAACCGGCTCCTTGCGGTGCCCAAAACGCCGCTGGCGGTCGTCTTCGACGCCAGCGCCGAGGTTCGCAACCCCCGGGTGTTCGGCACGCTCATTGTCGTGCTGGTATTCGCGCCGGTGTTCGCGCTGAGCGGCATGGAGGGGCGGTTGTTCACGCCGCTGGGCGTTGCGTTCCTGGTGTCGGTCGTGTCGTCGCTGGCCGTCTCGCTCACGGTGACGCCCATCCTGTCGTACTGGCTCCTGGCCCGGCCGCGCGTGTGGCCGTGGCTGGCCGCCGTGCTGGCGCCGTTGGCGGCGTTCGCCCTGTCGATTTGGGCCGTGCCGGCGGTGCTTGGGGCGGTCGGGCTTTCGCAGGCCGCGGCGTGGTGGGCCGAGGCGTCGCTGCGCGTGCACGGCCTCGTCGCGCTGGGAGCAGCCATCCCGCTCTGGTGGGGGATGGTCGCCGCCGAGCGGCTTTCCGAGCGAGATCGCGACGGCCCCCTGCTGCGCGGCCTCCGCTATGCCGCCGACCGCGCCATGGCCCTGAGCATGAAGCATTCCTGGCTGCTTCTGGGGACGACCGCGGCGCTGGTGGTTGCCAGCGGTGTGGGGCTCGTCTTCCTCGAAAGCGACTTCCTTCCGCCCTTCGATGAAGGCTCGGTGCAAATCAACGTGCTGCTGCCCCCGGGAACGTCGCTGGCCACCTCGCTGGGCGTGGCCTCGGTCGTCGAGCAGCGGCTCCAGGAGGTCGACGACATCGTGGCAATGGTCCGCACCACGGGCCGCGCCGAACTCGACGAACACGCCGATCCCGTGAGTGTCTCCGAAATCATCGCCACCCTCGACCCCGGCAGCCGCCGCAACCGGGCCGAGGTGCTCGACGAAATCCGCACGGTGCTGGCCGACGTGCCCGGCATTGTCACCAGCGTGGAGCAGCCGCTGGCGCACCTCATTTCGCACGTGCTGGCCGGCGTGCAGGCGCAGGTGGCCGTCAAGCTGTTCGGCGACGACCTCGACGTCATGCGACGCAAGGTGGAGGAGATTCGCGCCGCGATTGCCGACGTCCCCGGCGTGACCGACCTGCAAGTCGAACAGCAGGTGGAAATCCCCCAACTTCGCGTGCGCATGGACGGGCACCGGCTCCAGAAGTACGGCCTGCGGCGCGCCGGAATCAACCACCTGATCGAAACGGCCATGCACGGGCAGGTGATTTCGGAAATTCTGGTGGGCCAGCGCACCTTCGACCTGCTGGTGCGCTTTGACGAGGCGTCGCGCGAAGACATCGACGCGCTGGGCCGGTTGCGGCTCGACCTGCCCGGCGGCGGCAGCACCAGCCTGGCCGCGGTGGCCGACATCTACCCTTCGAGCGGCCCGAACACGATCCACCGCGAGCAGGCCCGGCGACGCATCGTCGTTCAGTGCAACACCACGGGCCGGGGGCTGGTCGACGTGGTGCGCGACATCCAAACGCGGCTCAAGCCTGTGGAACGCTCGCTGCCGCCCGGCTACTTCCTCGAGTACGGCGGCCAGTTCGAAAGCCAGCAGGCGGCTGCCCGCCGCATGGGGTTGTACTCGATCGGCGCCGTGGTGGGCATGTTCCTGGTGCTGTACGGCATGTTCCGTTCGGCCAACCTGGCGCTGCAGGTGATGATCGCCTTGCCGGCCGCGTTCATCGGCTCGGTGCTGGCCCTCTACCTGACCGGCCAAACGCTTACCGTCGCGGCAATGGTCGGCTTCATTTCCCTGTGCGGCATCGCCGCCCGGAACGGGATCCTCCTGTTCGACCACTACTTCCACCTGGTGCGATACGAGGATGAGTCCTGGACCCGCGAAATGATCCTTCGCGCCGGCCGGGAACGCGTGGCCCCGGTCATGATGACCGCGCTGACCTCCGGCGTCGGGCTCGTGCCGCTGGCGTTGGCCGCCGGCGAGCCGGGCAAGGAAATCCTCTACCCGGTGGCCACGGTCATCATCGGCGGGCTGATCACCAGCACCGCCATGGAGTTCCTCCTCCGCCCCGCGTTGTTCTGGCGTTTCGGCCTCCGCGCCGCCGAACGCGTGGTCGAGCAGGACGCGACGGACGAACTCGCCGGGTAGGCCTACTCGTCCGGGCGTTCCAGCCCGCCGGCCAGGAGCAGGCCTTCGATGCGGATGCGGCTTACGTGTACGTCGCGCAAGGCGTCGACGAGGGCCAGATGCGTGCGGAAGTAGGTCTGCTGCGCGGTGAGCAGGTCGAGGTATCCCAACTCGCCCTGGGTGTAGCCTTCGCGCACGAGCGTCAGGGCGGCGTCCGCGTCGGGAAGGATCGACCCGCGGTACTGGGCCACCGTTTCGCGGGCGTCAAGGTAGCGTTGG
>SKZG01000014.1 GCA_007127495.1 Planctomycetales bacterium | reverse complement strand
GATGCGCCGTGGCAACTTCACCCATAGCGATATTGGTTGGGCGGATGGAATCGTGGAGTCGATGGCCCGGCATCGGAAGAAGAAGGCCAAGGTGGTGCTGGGCTGGTTGCAGGGAGAATACGGTAACGAACAGCACGACATGATGGCTTGGCTCTTCCCCTGCTTTCTGAACATCGCCGGTGAGATGCGATTGGAAGAGGCCGTGCCGTTGCTGGTGGAGTATCTGGACGACGACGACATCGACACGGCCGACAGCGCGGACCAAGCCTTGCAGCGCATCGGCGGCGACCTTGTGGTGCAGGCAATCGACGCCCGTTGGCACCGTGCTGAGGTGGGCTTTCGCCATTCCGCAGCCTGTGTCCTCGATCACGTCCGGGGCGATTTGTGTATTGAGCGTTGCCTTGACCTCTTCAAATGGGAAGAGGATAACGAAGCGAAGCTGCTGCTTGCCGATGCCCTGCTAGGAAACTTCGCAGAAGATGCTGTCGATTCCGTTGCGGCGTTCCTGGAGGAGATAGATGACGGGTTGTTCCGGGATGAATGGGACTTGCGGTATCGACTCATCGCCGTTTGCCAGATCATGGGCAGGACATTCCCGCGATTCGAGGAGTGGCACAAGGCAGCACTGCGAAACGATTGGGGGCGTTTTGGTAGGAAAGCGGCACGTGTGGCCGACACGTTCAAGCCCGAAGTGTTTGGGCCGGAGTGTTCGGAGAATTGACCCATGAACCGTTTTCACCAAGTCCTGCTGATCGGCACCTTCCTGCCGCTTTGCTGGCTGGGAATGATGGCGGTTCATGAACTTGGGCATGTTGTGGGCGCTGTTGTCACGGGCGGCACCGTCGAGAGGGTCGTTCTGCATCCATTGACGATTTCCCGAACCGATGTGTCGCCCAATCCCCGTCCGCTGCTGGTCCTGTGGGCTGGGCCAGTAGTCGGCGTCCTATTGCCACTCGTCCTGTTGTTGGTTGCGAGAGCCGCCAAGTGGGAGAAGAGGTACCTCGTCCAATTCTTCACAGGATTCTGCTTCATCGCCAATGGGGCTTACATCGGGGTTGGATCGTTTGGCAGGATTGGCGATGCAGGCGACATGCTTCAGTACGGAAGATCCATCTGGTCCCTTTGGGCGTTTGGGCTGGTTGCTTTTCCGTTGGGGTTGTATTTCTGGAACGGACTTGGCCCGCATTTCGGGCTAGGGACAGCGGCGGGCAAGGTCGATCATCGTGCCGCCTACGGCTCGTGCGTTCTGCTTGTGCTCATGGTGACGCTGGCGTTGCTGCTGAGTACCAGTTGAGAAACTCCCGATGGTAGTGCTGAAGAAGCGGACGAAATGAGGCCCTTTTCGAATTGCGACTTCGGCGGCGGAAGCCATAGCCACGGGGGTTGGATGCCGCCACCGTGTCTGGTAGAATTGGGCTACCTGCTTGGGAAGGTGGCGAAGATCAAGCGTATTGAGTGAGTGCTATGGACTTCTGGAACTACATCACCACCCGTGAAGCCTGCATACGCAGCGGCGTCTTCGGGACCGCTGACGAGTACTACAAGATGGCCTTCGCCGATGCGATCAGGGTGAATTCGGCGCAGTTCTACGGACAACTCCAGGTCGAACGGACTTGGGAGAATGCAAGGAAGCCCTATTATGCCGTCTGGCCCTCCATCGTTCCCATGCTGACCCGCCTGAACCTCGACCTGGACTCATCCCTGATCCAACTTCCCCTTCCTGCCCTGTGCATACGGTTGCCCAAGGACAAGAATCCTCTGGTCTTCGACTGGAAGGGCGAAGGGGTCCAGATCCGCTGCATGATGATGGGGGAGATCAACGAAGGCCGTGGCCTGTCGATCCTCATTGATGTGGGTGAGGGCATGACGGACGGCGAAGGCTTTGGCGTGCCGATCTACACCTACCGGAACTTCCGCCGCAAGTCGGGATTGACGGTCGAGGGGGCGATCCAAGAGCTTGGCCGCAACGAGTATGCCGAACTGGGCGTCCAGATCCCGGAAGAGTTGATTACCGACTGTGTTCGGCTCTGCTGCTCGTTGTGCCTGTTGGAGAACGACCCCTCGGTGATCGAGCCGGATGTGCTGTCGAAGGATCGAGCCAGGTTTGAGCAAAGCGGGGACGACAAGTACATTGACAAAGCCCACCGTCGTGGTAAGGTGGGGTGGAATGTGGGGAAGCGGATGGAGGTAGCCCCCCACTATCGCCGTCCCCACATGACTTTGGTTTGGACGGGCTCCGGTCGGACGGTGCCCAAGGTGGTGCCGCGGCGCGGGAGCGTGGTCCACAGGGAGAAGGTGGAAAAGGTTCCGAGTGGGTTTGGGGGAGGGTGAGGTGGGTAGGAATACGAGGAGGATTTGTCGATGCGTGGCGTAGACTTGACAGATGATCTGTGGCTGTTCTTGTCGCCTTGGGGCAAACACCTGGAGGACGCTCGCTACTTTGATGCGATTGCACTTGCATGGGTGTTATTATGGAATTACACCGTTGACCCCACCTCGGTGCCAATGAGTCGGATTCGACGGGTCTGTAAAGGTCTATTTGACATACCAACCGACGAGCTAATTGACGTTCTTTCAAAAAGACGAATGGTGTTCTTTCCAGACGACAATCGGCTCATCGAGGGTTATCGGGTTGGAAGTACCAGCGAAGGTTTTGTCATCGATGTGACGTTTGTCGAGCCAAGTTAGCTGGGCTGGCGTCCTGGAAAAAACGACACACGCATAGAAAGACATGGACGACTACCTGTTCGACGCTTTGAGCGAATGCTGGGAGCACGTTGTCGTGGCCTATAAACAGACCGAGGACGAGAGGCCGATCATGCTCTACGACATCCAGGAGCAGCAGATTTACGCCTACGAGTACGAAGGCTTTAAGAACGAGATGTCGGAACGGTCGCAGGCGTTGTTGGCAGAGCAGTATGAAAGGGCGACGGCGGCAGGACAAATGGTTGTGTTCGTGCGGGACAACGATAACGAGAAGCTGGTATCCTATTCGCTCGAGTATGAGTGACGCTGGGAATGAGCCTTTGTAACGAAGAACACTCTAGGCCGATGACTTCCATTCTCGACATAGACCTGGACTACTTTCGGTTCTTTGACGCCCCCCTCGACCAGCTTCACGATCTGCTTCATTGGGCAAGACGGCCAGTGGACAAGGTTGTGGAGCATCACCATGAATCGCTTGAGTATTGGATCGACACTCTCGCCAAGAGATCCCTTACTGCCCCACGGTTCATCCTCCACGTGGACGAACATCACGACATGCTCAGCGAACAGAAGCCGATCAACTTTGGCAGTTTTCTCTACTTCGCCATGCAGCGATGGCCAGAGTGCCGTGTCCATTGGCTGGTCGATGATCCGATTGATTCTCCGAGCCTTTGGCTGTCGGACGAGGCATGGGAGTCGGTGGCGGAACGGTTTACAATGGGGCCTCGTCGCAAGCGGGGATGGCCCAGGCCCGACATTGTGACAGTTTGCACCAGCCCTGGGTTTATCAGTAGTCGTTTGGCTAGAAGGCTAGTTCGAGCATTACGGCTTGCGAAATAAGAGCGAACCCACAACAACACACCCGACTTCTCACGCCGGCGGCGTGAGAAGTCCTACGAAAACAGCAGCGTTATTGATGATACGGTCCACAGCGGATCGGCTCGCTGATTACCTATGATTTGGGGAGTATATTGTATTCGGGGATGACACGTCCTTAATATCCCGCCTCGTTTGGCCAGAATGCGGTGGGGGGCAAAGAGCCACCGGCGTAACCCGAACGATAACGACGATAATGACGTAACGCTCCCACCAACGACTTAGCAACGTAGGGTGGGTGGTTCCGGCTGTTCGTGGCCGGCGAATGCATGGCTGCGCCCCATGGCGCGTTGAAGCGGCGCTGCGGTTTGCGCCGCGCCACAGCCGGCCGGTAGTTGACACTGACACACAATCGTAGTACTGTAACTTCCCAGGAGACCAACGCCAGTTCTAACAATCAGAGGGACATCCCCCGCGGCCGCGGGGGCGGCGCCGTCCAGGGACTGAGAAATGTCCTGGCACGGCGCAAGGACAGCAGAAGCTAGCGATGGGCGACGTTCACCGAACAGCCTGAGAGAACTCTTCCACGGACACGCCGGCATCGCGGATAAGACTTCGCAATGTTCCGGGCTTGAGGCGCTTCGCGCCATGGACGGGTATGGTGAGAACGTAAGTGTGGTCCGACTTCTTCATGATGTGGTGACTTCCCTTCACCCGGACTACGACGAAGCCGAACTTCTCGAACGCTTTGATGATCTGCATCCCATTGACAGCGGGCAGGTCAGGCATCCACGATGATCCAGCGCTCTTTGCATCCTTCGGTTCGTTCGACCGCGACATCCGTCCAGGGAATAGCGCCGCGGTCGTCGAGGTAATGGGCAACGGCTCCCTGAAACGCTTCGGCGATATTGTCGAGAGCTTCTTTTTCCGTTTCACCTTCGCTCACGACACCGGGAAGGCGTGCTGCGATCGCGGAAAACCCTCCCCCCGCCTCCGGGTACAGGAGGACTCGGCACTCAAACGTTCGACCATCATCGAACGTTTTCCACCCAGATTTGTCCAATGATCCTCCTAGATCACCCTCGCGATCGGGGATGACTTCAACTGTCGACATGATCCTGCCTCCCGATTGATGCCCTTGCCACCACGACGCGGTGCGTACCTAGAGGCTTGTCATTCCAAACAACCTCCAGCGCGAAAGTGCCTGGCCTGTCTGACGGTAAAGGCGGTAGTGGTGCAACTATGTTGTGCGTATTTAGTGGGTTGTCACTTGTGATGGTGAACGTGGTCTCGAAGATCAACTGATCCTCATCAAGGAACACGTACCGGAGAGCGAAAATCTGTTTCCCACGTACGTCGGTTACACTGATGAATGCCCATGGTGAACCAGAATGCATTCCACCACGAATCAGCTTCTTCCCTTGTGAACGATCTTCCGGTTGAGTCTGTATTTGCTCCTCGGAGATAGACAAAAGCCGGTCAAACACGCCGGCGACGACATGCTTTCCCGTCCCCTTGTCCACGTATACGTGGTCAGCCAGCAAAATCGCCTGAAGGACTGGCTTCACCGTCGCTACTCCCTGATTGCAAAAACGGCCCTCATTCGGGGGAAGTTCATTCCGCCCCTTCCTGAGTCTATCGTCACCGGCCAACGGGGGCAAGAGAATTTCTCACCGTCCATTCCAATCCTAACACCCCAGGCCCGCGGCAGCAAGCAACCGACGCCGGCCCGCCCGATTTCCGTACGCCAACCGCATTGGACGTTCCAACAAGCGTTTCCGGTTCGATGATGGTGTGGCCTACAATGCACTGGGCTGGTCCCAACCCTTGACGCCCCTGCCGATCCACGGCATCCTCTGGGCAGCCGGAGGACGAAACTCGGCTCCATGCCGTGTGGCCGGGCGCGCGAAAGCGGGCCGGCCCTATATCCCCGGCGCCGTTTTTCAGAATGCCCGGCCTGCCCCACAAGGCTACTATCCAACCGGGGTTCGCTGGCGATTGAGCACGAGCAGGTCGTCGAGGCGGAAGGTGGCAAGGCAGCGCGTCTTGCCGGTCCGGTCGACGAACTCGACCTCGGTGCCGTCGGGCGGGAGCAGCTCCACGACGGTTCCCACGTCGCCTACCTCGACGTTCGGGTCATCGGCGCCGCGCACGACCGCCACAAGGTCGAGTAGTTCGGGGGTTTTCGTGTTAGTCATGACTCGGTTCTCCTCTTCTACCGAGCCAGCCGCCGTCCTCCAGAACCTGCCACGCCACACGGATGTGTGGCTCACGGAACATTTGCTTTCGGGTATTCCAAGCGTAGACCTGCTCTACCGCCCGATCCGCATTTGTGGCTGCTTCTTGCTTCGCGACCCAATGCACCGTCGCAAGCAGCTCCATGCCGTAGGGCGTCTCGAAACCCCGGATCAGCTCGCCGACGCGATCGAAATGAGCGCGGGTCTGTGGGTGCTTCTGAAGGAACCCTTCCACTCGCTGCGAAACTTCGGTGACCAGCTCGATCTGCTTCTCCGGGGCGTCTTCGGCATCGCCGTAGCCACGGATAAAGTGCCCCTCGATCTCGGTGAGGACGTGGCGGAGGTTCTCGGCGTACGGCCCGTACGTCCCCTTGGCAAATCGTAGTCGCAATCGTTCGCCTGCCTCCTGCATGAAGTACATCAGCTTGTGCATTTCCAGCAGCGATACGTACGGGTCCATCGCGGCCGCAAGGTATCGCCGCATGAGGCCCAGCAGCGCCGCCCTCCCGGGCGTCATTTTCGGGGCTTTCTTCGTCTTGGGCATTGTCTCGGAGGCCGGCGCGCCGGCGGGTTCATAGACCAGCGTCCGGACCTCGGCAAGACCGCCGAGCGCCTCCTCGATCCGGCGCCGAACCCCGCGCCAATCCAGCCCGCCCAGACCACACCCGAGCGGCGGCACGGCGACGGACTTGATGCCGAAGTCGTGGATGGTCGTTATCAGTGCCTCCAATCCGGCCTCGATGTCTTCGATGCGGCTCTTCCCCTTCCAATGGCGCTTGGTTGGAAAGTTGATGATATAACGCGGGTTCTGCAACCGGCTCAGACGGACCACGAACATTCTTCCCGGCTGCACTTCGCCGCGCTTGCACGCCGCCGCGTACTCGTCGAAGTTTTCGGGAAACGCCTTCTTGAACTGCAATGCGATCCCTCGGCCCATCACGCCGACGCAGTTGACCGTGTTGATCAATGCATCGGCATCGGCTTCTAGAATGTCGCCTTTCTGGAACTCGATCATCGGCTCTCTCCTCAAAAATACCAACCGGGCTCGACGGCTACGGATGGTTGGTGTTCGCTTTCGGCCAGGACGGATTGCACCTGCTGCAAGGTCATTCGGTTGGCGACGCCAATTCTCTCGACCCACGTCCAAGGAAACGACTCATGCACGAGGAACTCGGCTTGCTTTCCTTCCTTGGCGCCCACGCTGCGAAAATCGTTGGCTTCGACCGCCGCCCAGTCGATCTCGCCGAGCCGATCCAAACTATTGAAGAAGCGCGCGTAACGCGCCCCCGCATTGCAGTTGGTAAACGCCCAGCGGACGTTGCGCCTGTTGGCACCGTCAACGACTCGCCGGAGATCAGCTTGCAAATGCACGATCGGCCCTTGCCCTTCCCGATAGTTTACTTCAGGATGGTTCCCTCTGTGAAGGATATACAGCATGACCGACCGCGGACAGAAGTAGAACGGTACGTACTGGCCCACCATCGTTCCCGGGTGGCAGTCGACCGGCAGTTCTTCCAACCGCCGCCGCTTGATTTCCGACATCCCCACAATGGTGCAGCTCAGCTC
>SKZG01000406.1 GCA_007127495.1 Planctomycetales bacterium | reverse complement strand
GCAGTTTTTGCCGCCCGCCCGCGCATTCTCTGCCGATCGCTCCGTGGGGAAAGGCATGCATGCTAGTTGCTAATGGACGAAGGTGTATCGGGTTTCGGACTTCTTTCGTCATTTGGCTTTCGACATTCGACATTCATTTTCCAGCATGCCCGTGTCAATTACCCCCCATCTGGCGGTCAAGCCCAAATTGGGGCTCTTCCGTTTCTAGGTGCAGGCCACGCTAATGTAGTGGGCACACGCCGTGTGCCGTCCTTGAAACCAAGGCTGTCTGCACCTAGAAACGGAAGAGCCCATATTGGTTTGCGAACCCTTTCCTGCACCCGCCCTTTTTTTGCGCACATCGCCGTTGACGTGCCCTCCCGACTGCGATAGAATCGGTGGGGAATAGGCGAGGAGAAAGGGAGCGGCCCTGCTGGATGGGCGGCGTCTCCGGGCCGTTCCGGCAGCAGGAATCTGCCCTCTTTTCCTTTGCACCGGTGGGGTTTCGGCCGGTCCGACACCCGCCGGTACCCTGTCGTTTCGTCTCGTACTTACCAGGCCCTATCGCAATGCATATCTGCCGGTCGGCGGAGGCTGTGGTCGTCCACGCACCGGCCAAACTGAACTTATTCTTCGAGGTACTGGCCAAGCGTACCGACGGGTTCCATGAGATTGAAACGCTCATGTGCCCGATCGACTTATACGACACAATCACGTTCCAGGAGGATTCAAGCGGTCAGGTTCAACTCAGTACGCAGGCTCCAAGGGGTGCCGGTCGGCCTCGTGTGCGGACCGAAGCCAAGGGAGTGGATGCGCTGCCCGGGGGACAAGACAACCTCATTGTTCAGGCAATCGAACTGGTGCGGCAGACGGCGGGTGTCCGGCGCGGCGCCGCGGTGCGGCTGGTCAAGCGGATTCCGCTGGCCGCCGGGCTTGGCGGGGGCTCGAGCGATGCCGCCGCCGCCCTACTAGCGGCCGACATCGGCTGGGGCTTGGAACTTGGGCCGGACACACTGCTGCAAATGGCCACACAACTGGGCAGCGACGTGCCCTTCTTCCTCGCCAACTCGGCAGCGGTATGCCGTGGCAGGGGAGAGCGGATCGAGCCGGTCCCGCAGCCCGACGTACTGCATTTCGTGGTGGCGCGCCCCGACGTGGGGCTTTCCACCGCGTCGGTTTATGCGGCCTGCCGGCCGGCGGACCATCCCCGGCCCGTCCAGCCGGCGTGTACCGCCCTGGCGCGCGGCAACCTGCGGCAGCTCGGAAGCCTGCTGTGCAACCGGCTACAGCCGGCTGCCGCGGCCCTGTGCCCGGCCGTGGCAGAACTGGAGCGCATGTTTTCGGACCTGGCCCTTCCGGGTTATGGGATGAGCGGAAGTGGAACGGCCTATTTTGGGCTGTGCCGCCGCGCAAGTCACGCTCGGCGCGTGGCGCGGCGTTTACGGGCGAATGGCGTTGGGAACGTCTTTGCCGTACGGAGTTGCCGCCCTTCGGGCGGCGGTACTGAGTGGCCTGCAACGCAAGGAGAATGGCCGTGGAAATCACCGAAGTTCGTGTAAAGTTGATGGAGGAACCGGGAGAACGGCTTCAGGCGTTTTGTTCCATTACGTTCGACGACGCCTTCGTCGTGCGCGACCTGA
Source organism: Planctomycetales bacterium (assembly GCA_007127495.1). Classification (GTDB taxonomy): domain Bacteria; phylum Planctomycetota; class Planctomycetia; order Pirellulales; family Thermoguttaceae; genus PWXP01. Next base: position 5,727 of record SKZG01000406.1, on the reverse strand, counting down.
AGATCATCGAAGGCGCCTCTGGACCGTTTGTCGCCATGCCCAGCCGCAAGCTGACGAATCATTGCCCGCAGTGCGGCTACAAGAATCACCTGCGAGCGGGCTACTGCAACCAATGCGGTGTTCGTCTCCATGAGTCGGCGATGCCGAAGGACGATGACGGGCGCGCCAAGCTCTACGCCGACATCGCCCACCCGATCAACGCAACGTGCCGCGAGATGATCCAATCGCGGGTTATCGAGGCGTTCGCCCGCGAGAAGTTGGCGGCACAGCAGCCGGGCTACGTTTCCACGTACGACGACTTCGCCGGCGATAGCGACGAGGCGCCGGCTACCACGCCCCGGCCCGCCGGAGTGGAGCCCAAGCAGTTGCAGGGGGCCGAGCCGCCCCGCGGCCCCCACCGGGCACCCGTGCAGCAGCCGCAAGCCGCGCGGCGCGGCGAACGGCAGTTCGGCGCGGGAATCTTCGACTGACCGGCCGACCTCCTACCATGCCTACCCGCGACGAACTGGCCGAACGCTACTTCGACCAGCTCCCTTACGACCCGTATCCGGTCCAGGAGGAGGGACCTGGGGGGGCAGTTTGCTCGATTTTTCCGGAAAGTACCCCCTTCGCGCAAAAGGCCCGATCGGCTACAATGCGACGCGACCTCGCAGAAGGGGTTTTTTGGTGGCTCTTTCGTTTCCAGGTGCCCTGCTGCTGTGTCGGCGACGACGGTGGTCGCCGTGCGCCTGCTGCCCGCGGGCGGCCTGCACTTGGAAACGGAGGAGCCGGTTTTATCCGTGTCCTGGAGGAGTGTGGAAAGGTACCTTGCCATGGCTTTTGCTTGCGAAATGTGTGGAAAACAGCCCGTCATGGGCAATTCGGTCGCCCATCGGGGGAAGGCGAAATACCTCGGCGGAGTCGGCACCAAGGTGACCGGAATTGCCCGCCGGAAGTTCAAGCCCAATTTGCAGCGGGTCCGGGTGACGACGGCCAACGGCACGCACAAGACCGTTCGGGTTTGCACGCAGTGCATCCGCAGCGGCGCGGTCACCAAACGCGTCCGTGCAATTCCGTTTCGTTTGCCAAAAGAAGCCAAGCCGGCCTAGGAGTCATTCGCTGCGCAACCGGCGTTGGGCCTCGACGGCGGGCTGTCGGTCGTCCCGCGCATTGACGCATCCTACTTTGCGATCGAGCCGTACCATGGCGATCACCCGCGATGAAGTCGAAAAAGTTTCGCTGCTGGCAAGGCTGCTGTTGAAGGAGCCGGAGCTTGAGCAGATGACCGGGCAGCTCGGCGCGGTCCTGGAGTACATTGCGCTTCTGGATGAAGTAGATACCGCGAACGTCGAGCCCATGGCCCACCCGCTCGACGTGGTCGATGCTTTTCGAGACGACGAGGTCCAGCCCAGCCTCGACCGCGAGCGTGCGCTGGCCAACGCCCCCAACCGCGACGACGAGTGCTATCGAGTGCCCGCCGTACTGGGGGTAACATGATTAGCCTTCTGGACCATACGGCCACCATCTTGCTCCGGCAGCTCCAGGCCGGTGCGCTCTCTGCCGTCGAACTCGCGCAGGCATATATGGATCAGATCGACCGGTGCGACGGTACTGTGAAGGCGTTCCTGCACATCCATGCCGATTCGGTCCTCGAACAGGCCGAGAGGATCGACCGCAAGCGGGCCGCCGGGCAGCCGGTCGGCCGATTGGCCGGCCTGCCGGTGGCTGTGAAAGACCTCCTGTGCCAGGAAGGGCAGTTGACCACGTGCGCCTCCCACATGCTCGGCAACTTCCATCCGCCTTACGACGCCACGGCAATTCGGAAGCTCAAAGAGGCCGACGCCGTACTTCTCGGGCGTACGAACCTGGACGAGTTCGCCATGGGCGGCTCGACCGAGAACTCGGCCTTCCAAAAGACCACCAACCCTTGGGACCCGCAGCGCATTCCCGGCGGCAGCAGCGGGGGGTCGGCGGCGTGCGTTGCCGCGCGAATGGCCCCGCTCGCGGTCGGCACCGATACCGGTGGTTCGATCCGCTGCCCAGCGGCCCTTTGCGGTGTGACGGGTCTGAAGCCGAGCTACGGCCGCGTTAGCCGGTTCGGCCTCGTGGCGTTCGCCAGCAGTTTGGATCAGATCGGACCCATTGCCCAGACCGCCGAGGATTGCGCCCTGCTGCTCGAGGTCCTCGCCGGGCACGACCCGAACGATTCCACGTCGGTCAACCGGCCCGTGCCCGCCTACTCGCTGGCGGTCCGCCGGCCGCTTGTGGGCCTGCGATTAGGTTTGGTGCGCGAACATTTCGGCGAGGGGCTCGACGGGGAAGTCGAGCAGGCGGTGCGCGAGGCAATTCGGGTGTACGAGTCGCTTGGCGCCACGGTGGCCGAGGTGTCGCTGCCGCACAGCCGCTACGCCGTCGCCACGTACTACATCATCGCTTCCTGCGAGGCCTCGGCGAATCTGGCCCGGTACGACGGCGCGCATTACGGCTACCGCACCAAAGAACCGGCGATGCTCGACGAATTGAAGCACCAGCGGAAGCAACTGCACGAGGCGGGCGATTCCGCCGGCTTGGAAGCGTTGGACAGCGCCTTGATTCGCATGTACCGGTGCAGCCGCTCCGAAGGGTTCGGCCTCGAAGTCAAGCGCCGCGTTATGTTGGGCACCTACGCACTCAGTGCCGGCTACTACGACGCATACTACCTGAAAGCATTGAAAGTGCGCCGGCTTATCCACCGCGATTTCCAAGAAGCGTTCAAGGGAGTCGACTTGATCGTCGGGCCCGTCACGCCCACACCGGCCTACAAGCTGGGCGAAAAGGCCGACGATCCCTTGGCCATGTACCTGTTCGACCTGTACACGGCCAGCACCAATTTGGCCGGCTTGCCCGGAATCGCGGTCCCCTGCGGATTCAGTACCGGGCGATTGCCCATCGGGCTGCACCTGCAAGCGCCGCCGTTCGAAGACGAGCGGCTGCTCCGCGCGGCAACCATGTTCCAACAAGCGACCGATTGGCATACCGCAGCGCCATGACCGAACCTTACGTCATCCTGATCGGGCTGGAAGTCCACGTGCAGTTGCTCACGCGCAGCAAGCTGTTCTGCGGATGTAGTACGCGATTCGGCGCGCCGCCCAATACGCAAACCTGCCCGGTTTGCATCGGGATGCCCGGCTCGCTGCCCGTGATAAACCGCCAGGCCGTCCAGCTTGCACTCCGCACGGCTGTGGCGCTGAACTGCACGATTCCCCGGTCGACCAAGTGGGACCGCAAACAGTACTTTTACCCCGACTTGCCCAAGGGCTACCAGATCAGCCAGTACGACCTGCCGCTCAGCCACTGCGGCTGGCTGGAAATCAGCGACCCGAAAGGCGCGTTCGCTTCGAAGCGCGTGGGGATTACGCGCGCCCATTTGGAGGAGGACGCCGGGAAGAGCATGCACGACGAGGCGGTCGGCCGGGCCGACAGCCGAATCGACCTGAACCGCGCCGGGACACCGCTTCTGGAAATCGTCAGCGAACCCGACCTGCGCAGCCCGGCCGAAGCCAAATGCTACCTGACCGAACTGAAGCTGCTGCTGGGCTACCTCGGCGTGAGCGACTGCAACATGCAGGAAGGCTCGCTCCGCGTCGATGCCAACATCAATCTTCACGTCGGCACCGCCGATGGGCCCGTCCCCACGCCCATCGTCGAAGTGAAGAATATGAACAGCTTCCGGGCGGTCGAGCGGGCGCTCTCGTACGAGGCGGAGCGACAATGGCGCCTGTGGCAGGAACTGGGGGTCCGGCTGGGGGAACCCGGCGGCCACAAGACCACGCGCGGCTGGGACGAAGGGCGCCAGGCAACGTACGAACAGCGCGCCAAGGAGGAATCGAGCGATTACCGCTATTTTCCCGATCCGGATCTTCTGCCGGTGGTCCTGCCCGAGGAAACGGTCGAGTCGGTTCGGGCTTCCTTGGGCGAGCTGCCCGCCGCGCTCCGCGCCCGGTTAGAAACCGGCTACGGCATCACGCCCTACGACGCTGACGTGTTGGTCAACCAGGGCCGCGCGCTGGTGGACTATTACCTGGCCGTCGCCGACGCCTGCGGCGACGGCAAGACGGCGTGCAACTGGATTCAGCAGGGTGTGCTCCGCTGGCTGAACGATCGGCAGACGACCATCGACGCCTACCCGGTGCCGGCGACCGAATTCGCCGCGTTGCTCAAGGCCGTCCTTGCCGGCGAATTGACGACAAGCCGCGGCCGCGAGGTGCTGGCCGAGATGATCGACCATGGCGAAACCGTTGAGCAGGCCATGAAACGGCTGGGAATCGAGCGCGTGGACGAGGCGGAACTCGAAACCCTGTGCCGCCGGCTCCTCGAAGCGAATCCGAAAATCGTCGCCCAGGTCCAGGCCGGGAAGGAAAAGGCCGTCGGTTCCCTGATCGGACAGGCCAAAAAGCACAACCCCAATGCCGATCCGGGACGGGTAAAGGACATTTGCCTGAAACTGATTGCAGGCATGTAAGAACCGAGGCCGGAGCGGCCCCACGGAGTCCAGCCGTGAGCATCATCACTTTGACCACCGATTTCGGGACGGGAAGCCCTTACGTGGCGGCCATGAAGGGTGTGATCCTCTCGACGAATCCCGACGTCACCCTCGTCGACGTGACCCACGACGTGCCGGCCCAGGACGTGCGCCATGCCGCCATGGTGCTCGACTCGGTTTGCCCACGTTTTCCCCCCAATTCCATCCACGTGGCGGTCGTCGATCCGGGCGTCGGCACCGAGCGGGCGATTGTCTATGCCCGCATCGAGGGGCGGCACTACGTTGCGCCCGACAACGGCCTGCTCAGCCGCCTTACCGAGCGGCATCGGCCGGAGCAGGTCATCCGTCTTGCCGAGCCCGAGTTCTGGCTGCCGGAGGTTTCCAATACGTTCCACGGCCGCGACATCATGGCCCCCGTCGCGGCGCACCTCGCCCGCGGCCTCCCGCCCGAACGACTCGGGCCGCCCCAAGACGATCTGGTGGCCATACAATGGATGCGAGTCCACCGCGGCGAGCGGCGGATCGAAGGCGCCGTGGAGCAAATCGACTCGTACGGGAACCTGATCACGAATATTACCGTCGAGATGCTCGAAGGCCGGCCCACGGACGAACGCGCGTGCATCATCTGCAATATCTACGAAACTTTTGGCATTTACCGAACCTACGCCGAGCATCCGCCCGGAACGCTTGTCGCCATTATTGGGTCTACCGGCCAACTCGAACTGGCCGTGGTGGACGATAATGCCGCAGGCCGGCTGGGAATCGAAATCGGCATGCCGGTGATCGTGGCGTGGGAATGAAACCGACACGAGAAGAACTCGAAACGTGGGATCGGACGCTCGTTTGGCATGCGTTCACCCAGATGGCCGAACATGAACCCTTGCTGCTGGAACGCGGCGAGGGGTGCGAGCTGGTCGATATCGACGGAAATCGGTATCTCGACGGCAACAGCAGCCTGTGGTGCAACATCCATGGCCACCGGCACCCGCGTATCGATGCGGCCATTCGGGGGCAGCTTGACCGCGTAGCCCACGTGACCAACCTGGGCTCGTCCAACTCGACGACCATCCAGTTGGCGCGCCGGCTGGTCGATCTTGCCCCGGAGGGTCTGGGGCACGTGTTCTTTTCCGACGACGGCGCCACAGCGGTGGAAGTGGCGCTGAAAATGGCGTTCCAGTATTGGCGGCAGCGAGCGAATCCTTGCCCGGAAAAGACCGTCTACTTGG
>SKZG01000321.1 GCA_007127495.1 Planctomycetales bacterium | reverse complement strand
CTCGTAATCGTACGCAGAATGGTCCGTGGCGACAATGACGGCGTCTTGTGCGGCCAGGAAATCCGGGGTCAGCGGCATACTGGTCCAGCCGGAAAAGTCGTAATCGCGCTTCGGCGGCAGTTGCGGCACGTGAGGATCGCTGTAGGTGACCCGGGCGCCGGCCGCCAGAAGACGTTCGATCAGCTCGAAGGACGGGCTTTCGCGGGTATCGTCCACGTCGCGCTTGTAGGCCACGCCCAACACGCAAACGGCGCTGCCTTTCAGCGGCTTGCTGTGCTGGTTCAGCGCCTCCATGAGCCGGCCGATCACGTATCGCGGCATGCCCGTGTTGATCTCGCCGGCCAACTCGATGAAGCGTGTGGGAATGCCGTGCTTCCTCGCGACCCAGCTCAGGTAGAACGGATCGATGGGAATGCAGTGCCCCCCCAGCCCCGGCCCGGGGTAAAACGCCTGAAAGCCGAACGGTTTGGTCTTGGCGGCCTCGATCACCTGCCACACGTCGATGCCCAGCCGGTCGAACAGCATCTTCAGCTCGTTGACCATGGCGATGTTCACGGAACGGTAGGTGTTTTCGAGGATTTTCGAGGCCTCGGCCACCTCGCAGGAGTTCACCGGCACCACCTGCACCACGGCATGGCGGTACAGGGCCGCCGCCAACTCGGAACTGGCCGAATCGATCCCGCCGACGACCTTCGGTATTCTTTCGGCCGAGTAGGTCGGGTTGCCTGGGTCCTCGCGCTCCGGCGAATAGGCCAGGAAGAACTCCCGCCCCACGACGAGCCCCGTCGCGGCGAGGATCGGCAGCATGACGTCGCGCGTGGTGCCCGGATACGTCGTGCTCTCGAGCACCACAAGCTGCCCGGGCCGTAGTGTTCGGGCGATCTTTTGCGTCGTCTGTTCGACGTAGCTGAGATCGGGGTCGCGGCTGTCGGAAAGCGGGGTGGGCACGCAAATCAGCAGCGCGTCGGCCTCGGCCAGCCGACCCATGTCGGCCGTGGGGTCGAAGGTGCCCTTGGCCACGCAACGCCCGATCCATTCGCCGGGGATATGCTCGATGTAACTATGGCCGGCACGGAGCCGCTCAATTTTGGACGGATCGACGTCGAACCCCAAGGTGCGAAATCCCGCGGCCTCGAACGCTCTGACCAGGGGCAACCCAACATACCCCAGTCCGATGATGCCCACCAGGGCCGTCTTCTGGTCGATTTTTTGCTGGAGGGAGGCGGCGGTTTCGTGGTCCTTTGTAGCCATCGAGTGTTGAACTCCTTGCGAATCTTGGTCTATTGTGGATCGTACACGCCAAATCCTGGCCCGTCCGGACGGCACACGGCGTGTGCCTGCTACATTAAAGCGGCCCGCACGTGGAAACGGAAGAGCCCAACGCTTTAACGAACGGCCCGCTCTCGAACACCGCGTCGCCAAGCGACGACCTCTTCAATCATGGCATCCAGATCGCCTCCGGGCGCGAAACCGACGGCCTCCCTCAAGCGGGTAAGGTCGGGCACCCGGTGGCGGCAGTCCTCAAACTGCCGCCCGTAGGCGTCCAAATAGCTCTGAAACACCACGGCCAAGTTCGGATCGACCTGCCGGATCACGCGGCGGGCCAAATCGAGAATCGTCACGGGTTGGTCGCTTCCGATATTAAAGACCTGCCCGACGGCTGCATCGCAGTCCATCAGCCGGACGATTGCCTCGACGACCTCGGCCACGTGGGCGAAACTGCGTTGCTGCTGGCCGTCGTCATGCACCACAAGCGGCCGGCCGGCCAGCGCGGCGTCGACAAACCTAGGCAGCACCATGCCGTAGTCGCCCACTTGCCGCGGCCCGACGACGTTGAACAGGCGTCCCACGACAACCGGAACCCCTTGTTCCTGCCAGTGGGCCAGCGCGAGAAACTCGTCAATGGCCTTTGACGCCCCGTACGACCAACGCGGCCGCAGCGTCGCTCCCAGGACCAGGTCGTCTTCTTCAGTCCACCGGGGCTTGGGATTCTTACCGTACACTTCGCTGGTGCTTGCCAGGAACCATTTCACCGAGTGGCCGGCTGCATGGGCGCGCGCCAACTCAGCCAAGAGGCGCTGTGTCGGGGCGATATTCGTTTCGATGGTCCGAATGGCGCTCTTGGCAATCAGCGCGACCCCCACCGCAGCCGCAAAATGGTACACCGCGTCGGCCTCCGAAATCGCCCTCGGCAAAAGGTCCCAGGTGGCCACAGATCCGCGATACAGTTGCAGGTTCGGGTGGTCCTCAACCCCCGCTAAATTTTGGAACGAGCCGGTCGATTCGTCGTCGATCACCGCGACCGTATCGCCACGGTATAACAGCGCTTCCACCAAGTGGCTTCCGATAAAGCCGGCTCCACCGGTGACCAAAATATGGGACATGCAACGCACCATGATTGGGAGGGCGCTTCATTGATCGTCTTCGACACAACAGTGTAGAGTGTCTGTGCCTTATGATCCAGCCCCCAGAATCCAGTGTTGTGCGCAGAATCCACTGTTGTCCACAGAATCCATGAGTCGTCAAGGACGACAGCCGACACCCGGCCAGTTGCCGTTCCGGAAGCCAATCCCCAAAATAGGTAGGCGTGTCAGACGTGCCGCACGGCTCCGGGCGGTGGCAAACGGTGATGGGATCGTGTATAATCGAAAATAGTCGTCGCGGAGAGTATTTGTGATTTTGTGGCACGGGCATCTTGCCCGTGCAAATGCCCGCGGGCAGGATGCCCATGGTGCGGCAAGAGCGCCATTCTCTCCCGCGGCAGGTAGATATACCGCCCCACCGCCCACCATCCATCACACCACTACCCAGCTACCCAGCACAGCAGCAGAGGTCTTTGCAATGCGATCCTTCGTTTCACCGCGCGCGTGCCTTGTGTCGTTCGCGCTGTTTCTGGCCGTTTCGGCTCCTCCCCAATCCTTTGCGGAAACGAGCAGTGCAGCCGCCACTCGGCAATATGCCGCGGCCGTGGCATTGCAGAACCGGGGCGTGTTCGACCTCGCGGCGGCCGAGTGGACGAAATTCATCGAAGCGCACCCAGAGCATCCGCGCTTGCCGAATGCCCACCTTCACTTGGGGGTGTGCCGTCTGAAACTCGATCAGTTCGACCAGGCGGCGAAGTCTTTCGAAACGGTGATGGAATCGTTTCCCGACTCCGACGTGCTCGAAGCGGCTCATTTCTACCTCGGGGTCGCCCAATACACGCTGGGCCAGCAGGAGAATCCTGAAATGTACGATGCGGCCGCCGCGACTTTCGAACAACTGCTGGAGAAGTTCCCGGAAAGCCGCCATGCGCCGCAGGCCGTTTTCTACCGAGGTGAGTGCCTGTATGCGCGGGACAAAAAAGAGCCGGCCGCCGCCATGTACGCCCGCCTGGTCGAAGCCTATCCCGAGAGCGATCTCGCGGCCGACGCCATGTACGCGCTCGGGGTTACCCAGGAGGAACTCGGCCGGTTTGCCGAGGCGGGTAAGACGTACGACGCGTTTCTCGAAAAGTTCGAGGAGCACGCGTTGCGAACCGAGGTGATCATGCGGCGCGGCGAAACGCTTTTCATGCAGAAGCAATATGGACCGGCGGCCCAGTGGCTGGCCGTGGCGGCCGGGAGGGAGGGTTTTCCTCTAGCCGACCATGCCACCATGCGCCAGGCCGCGGCGCTGGCCATGCAACAGAAGTATGCCGAGGCCGCCGCGCTGTACGGCACGGTGCCTGCGAAGTTTCCCGAATCACAGTCAGCCGATGCGGCGCGGCTGGAAGGCGGCAAGTGCTATTTCCTGGCCGAACGGTTTGACAAGGCCCAGGAGTTGCTTCGCCCGGTTGCCGAGGCCGGCGGCCCCTCCGCTCCGGAGGCCGGGCACTGGGCGGCCCGGGCCCTGCTGCGCGAGCAGCAGCCGGCCGAGGCCCTGAAGATCGTCGAGGCCGTCCTGCCGCAAGCGGGTGAGGGCCCCTTCGCCGCCCGACTGCTGATGGATCAGGCCGATGCGATGCACGAAATGGCCGACCGCCGCGGCGATTCGATCGCGCTGTACGCCGCACTGGCCGAAAAGCACCCGCAGGACCCGGCGGCGCCGCAGGCTTTGTACATGGCTGCGTTCACCGCGTTGGCCGAAGGCGAGCACAAGACCGCCCGGAAGTACGCCGGCGACTTTCTCGAAGAGTATGCCGACGACGAACTGGCCGCCGACGTCCGGCACGTGGCCGCCGAAAGCGCCCTGCAGCTCCAGCAATATGCAGAAGCGGAGCAACTTTTCGGCCAGGCGCTCGGCGGGAAGCCCGATCACCCGGACGCCGAGACGTGGAAAGTTCGCCGCGGATTGGCCTTGCACCTGGAACGCCGGCACCAAGAGACCATCGATGTTTTGCAGCCTGTTCTCGAGCAGTTGAACACCCCGGCGAGCCGTGCGGAAGCGCACTACTTGATCGGCAGCAGTCACGCGGAACTCGGGCGGTTCGGTCCGGCCATCGAGTCGCTCGAAGCTTCGCTGAAGGCCGACGCCACCTGGCGGCAGGCCGACGACACCCTCCTCGTGCTGGCGCACACGTACAGCCGGTCGGGCGAGCCGGCGCGGGCGGTTGCCACCGCAGGCAGGCTGATTGACGAGTTTCCCAAGAGCCGCCTGATCGATCAGGCCCACTATCGCCTCGGCGAATATCATTACGCGACGGGCGATTTCGAAAAGTCGGCCGAGCACTACCAACATGTTCTGGACAACCACCCCGACAGCCGGTTCCGGCCACATGCGATGTACGGCCTCGGCTGGGCCCGGTTGGGCCGGAATCAGCACGAGGCGGCCGAAGCGGCCTTCGACCAACTGGTCGAGGCGTTCCCGGACGACCGTCTCGTACCTCGCGCCCGCTATGCCCGCGGCATGGCCCGGCAGCAGCTCGGCAAGTTCGCGGCCGCCATCGACGACATTCAGGCCCTGCTGGCCAACGAGCCCACGCCGGCCGAGACATCCGATGCCCGGTACGTTCTCGGCCTTTGTCAGGTGGGCCTGAACCGGTACGCAGATGCCGCCGCCACGTTCCGCACGATTCTCGACGACGACGCCAACTATGGCAACGCCGACAAGGTCTTGTATGAGTTGGCTTGGTCGCTGAAGTCGGGCGAGAAGGATGCCGAGGCCGCTGAGGCTTTCGCCCAGCTTGCTGACCGCTTCCCCGAGAGCCCCCTGGCCGCCGAGAGCCACTATCACGTGGGTGAAGACCAATACCGCCGTGAAAACTTTGCGGAAGCGGTGACGGCCTACAAGGCCTCCATGGCGGCGGCCGGCGAAGCGTCGCTGGGTGAAAAAGCTGCACACAAGCTGGGGTGGGCTCTGTACCGCCAAGACCAACTCGACGACGCGAGGACCACGTTCGCGCAACAGCGAACGACTTGGCCCGAAGGGCCCCTGGCGGCCGACGCGGCCTTCATGGAAGCCGAGGTGTTGTTTGGGCAGGAGAACTACGAACAGGCCTTGGCGGCCTACGACGCAGCGGAGAACCCCTCCACCGCCGAGTTCAGAACCTTGACGCTGCTGCACGCCGGTCAGGCGGCCTCGCAGTTGGAGCAGTGGAACAGGGCCCTCGAGTCGTTCGACGCGCTCATCGAGCAATTCCCCGACTCGCCCCACCTCCCCGAAGCGATGTACGAAAAAGGTTGGGCGCTACAGAACCTCGGCCGCACGGACGAAGCCGTCGCGGCGTACGAGCAGGTCATCGCCAGAACGGATCGCGAGGCGGCGGCGCGGGCGCAGTTCATGATCGGCGAAATCCAATTCGAGCAGAAGAAGCATCGCGAGGCAATTGTCAGCTTCTTCAAAGTGATTTCCGGCTACGGATATCCCAAGTGGCAGGCCTACGCCACGTACGAAGCCGCACGCTGCTTCGAGGTCCTCGGCCACAAGCGGCAGGCCGTGGAGCAGTACCAGGACTTGCTGGAGAACTACCCCGAGTCCGAACAGGCGCCGTTGGCTAAAAAACGATTAGAAGCACTGGGCGAGCAGTAGCAGGCACTCGCAATCCCTTTCCGAGAACGAGTACGAGGTTTTCCGATGAGACGTCGCAAATTGCCACTGGAAACGGTTCTGGTCGCGGCCCTACTGGTGGCCGGCGCGGTCCTGCCCCCAACGCCCGCCCTGGGCCAGGAGGCCGACCAACCCGCGGCCGAGCCGAGTGAACCGGAGGGCGGCCCGAGTGCCGAGGCACCCGAGGACCGCGCCGCCCGGCTCCTGGCGGAGGCCGAGTCGGAGGCAGCCGGCGAGGAGGGCGCCGAAGACGCGCAAGCAGCCGACGACGTGTTCGTCCAGGAGCAAATCAACCTCCTCAGTCTGATCCTGGCCGGCGGATACCTGATGCTCCCCATCGGCCTCATGTCGTTCCTGGTGGTTACGTTCGGGGTGGAACGCGGGCTGGCGCTGCGCCGGCACAAGGTTCTGCCGCCGGAACTGATCGGCGGTTTGGGCACGCTGGCGTCGCAACAAGGCGGCTTGGATCCGCGCAAGGCGTACAAACTGTGTCAGAAGCACCCTTCGGCCTCCGCTTCGGTGATCAAAGCCATGCTCTTGAAGATCGGCCGGCCGCACACCGAACTCGAGCAAACCGTAGCCGACGCCGGCGCGCGCGAGGCGTCGCGTCTGCACGCGAACGTCCGATGGCTGGCGCTGTGCGCCGGCGTGACGCCGCTCATGGGCCTTTTGGGTACGGTCTGGGGCATGATTCAGGCGTTCTTCGTCACCGCACACCTGCCCACCGGCGCCAATAAGGCCGAGTACCTGGCGGACGGCATTTATGTTGCCCTGGTCACGACCTTCGCCGGGTTGGCCGTGGCGATTCCGGCCGCCGTGCTTGCCCATTTATTCGAGGGCCGCATCCAGCAGTTGCTGCTGGAACTCGACGAAACGCTCCTGGGCCTGATGCCGCAATTGGAGCGTTTTGAAGGAAAGCTTCGTGTCAGTCGCGATGCGGACGGCGCCGGCCGGTCCCGCCGCGAGCCGGCCGCCGACGAGGGCCTCGAAGCCTTGGCCAATCAGCCCCAGCCGGCCGCCGCAACGCCGAAATAGTTCCGAGGTGCTCCCATGGCCACGCAAATCAAAACCAGCTCCGCGCTGAGCCAACTCAGCCTGACCCCATTGATCGACATTGTGTTCTTGCTGTTGATCTTCTTCCTCGTTGCCACACGGTTTGCCGAGGAGGAACGCGAGTTGGACGTCTTGCTCCCGGAAGCGAGCGAGGCGCAACCGCTCACCAGCAGACCACGCGAGTTGTTCATCAATATCGATCAGGAAGGGCGCTATTACGTGACCGGAAAGATTGTGACCCTGCACGAGTTGCAGCCCATTTTGCACGCGGCGTACGTGAACAATCCCGGGCGGGCATCGGTGG
>SKZG01000207.1 GCA_007127495.1 Planctomycetales bacterium | reverse complement strand
CGCCGGTCTCGATGCCAACCTGCTTTCCGGTTCGCGGATCGGTGCCGTTGTTGAGGGTCAGTTCGAGGATTTTGGGCAGGTTGAGGTATCCGGTGAGAATATAGGCTTCCTTGCCGAAGGCGCCGGTTTCGACGCACCCGCTCGTGCCACCTTCCCTCGCGTCCTCGATGCGTTTCCCGCAGCGCAGCATTTGCTCCACCACGCCGTCAGCGTTGAAGACCGAGGGGTAACCGTACCCCTTGCGGATGACGCGGCAGGCGGCCTTCAGGAACCGGTCGGGGTTCTTGCGGCTGAGCTGAATATTGCCCTGCGGTTGGAGCAAGTGGATTTCGTCCATCACGTCCAGCATCATGTACGACAGTTCATTGACGCCGTCGCTTCCGTCGGGCAGGATGCCGCCGAGATTGATGTTGGTGAAATCGTTGTACGTCCCGCTTTCCTCAGCGGTTACGCCGACCTTGGGCGGCGCGGGGTGGTTATTGAACTTGATCCAGAAGCATTGCAGCAGCTCGCGCGCGTCCTCCTCGGTCAACTCGCCGGCGGCCAGGTCGGCCCGGTAAAACGGGAGGAAATAGCGGTCGAGGTGCCCCGGGTTCATCGCGTCCCATCCGTTCAGCTCGGTGATCGTGGCGAGGTGCATGAACCAATACATCTGGAGTGCCTCGCGGAAGGTCCGCGGGGCGTTGGACGGAACCCATCGGCAGGTGGCGGCGATCCGCTCCAACTCCTTCCGCCGAGCGGGGCGGGCTTCCTCGGCGGCCATCGCGTCCGCCAACTCGGCGTGCCGCTCGGCAAATCGGATCACCGCATCACACGCGAGGTGCATCGCCTGCAACTGGTCGCGCTTTGCCGTGGCCTCGGGGTCGCGAAGGAAGTCGAGGCGGGCGAGGGCCTCGCGAATGTCGGCCTGGAAGTCGCGGAGGCCGCGCTGGTAAAACTTGCCGTCCAGGGTGGTGTGCCCCGGGGCGCGCTGCTCCATGAACTCCGTGAAGATGCCGGCGTCGTACGCGTCTTTCCACGTATCGGAAAGCCCCTGGAATATGCGTTCCCGCAACGTCCTGCCTTGCCAGAAAGGGAGTATGTCCCGTTCGTACAGTCGGATGTCGTCCTCGGTCAGCTTGTAGGGCGTCTTGGAGCGGGTGTTGAGAATGCGCAGGTCGTCCGGCGAATGGCAGGTAAGCTCCGGATAGGTGGAAACCGCTTTCGGCCGGGGACCGCGCTCGCCGACAATCAGCTCGTCGTCGCCAAGGTACAGCGTCTGATGCTCGCACAGCCACGCAAAGGCCCGCGCACGCATGACCGGCACGGAATACCGGCCGATGTGGTCGCGGTAGAACTCGGTGAGCAACCGAGCCCGCTCCGTGGAAAGGGTAACCGGGGTCTCGTAACTCTGCTGTCGGAGGCGTTGGACACGCTGGTTCATAGGGCGACTTCCAATCCTGAGGAAGTGAGTTGGTGTCGGATTCGTTCGAGTTCGTCTTCCGAGGGATCCCGCGTGTCGGGCATCGGGATGGGGAGGCCGAATCGCGGGTATTTGTCCATGGCGGCACGATGGTAAGGCAGCAGGCGCAACGACGGCCGGCGCGCCAAAGAGGTGACCAAGCCGATGAGCCCGCGAACATTGGCGCCCGTATCGGTCATACCGGGGATCACGGGCAGGCGCAGCTCCACGTTCGCCCCCGCCTCGCACAAAGCGGCCAGGTTGGCATGGATCGGCTCGGGCGGGACGCCGGTCAGTTCGATGTGGCGCCGCGAGTCGATCACCTTCAAGTCGTAAAGGAAAAGGTCGGTCCGCCGCGCGACGGCAAGCAGGGTGTCGCGGGGCGCATAGCCGCACGTGTCGACCGCCCGATGGATGCCGTGCCGCCCGCAAGCGTCCAGCGCGGCGGCCAGGAACTCCGGCTGCGCGAGGGGTTCGCCGCCGGAAAACGTGACGCCGCCTCCGGATTCATCGTAGAAGGGCACGTCGCGTTGAATGACGGCCATCAGGGCGTCCACCGTGGTGCGCCAGCCGACGGAAACGGCGCCCTCCGGCAGCTCAGCGCGCTCGACGTCCATCGGCCGGCCTTCCGGATTATGGCACCAGGGACACGCGAGCGGGCAGCCCTTCAGGAACACGGTGGTCCGTATCCCCGGCCCGTCGTGGATTGCGAACCGACTGATATCGAACAAGGCGCCTGTAACCATGCTTCCATTGTACCCCCCCGCCGCTTGCCTGCACAGAGAGCCTTTGCTTTGAAGACGGCACACGGCGCGTGCCTACTACCGTGAAGCCATGGCACGAGGGGTAGGTTGTGCTATCCACCCATCAAGGGGAACATCTCGCGGACCATGGTAATGGCGGCAGGCCCGACGAGGATCACGAAGATGCCTGGAAAGATGAACAGGACCAGCGGGAAGATCAGTTTCACGGCGGTCTTAGCGGCTTGTTCCTCGGCCATCTGGCGGCGCCGCGTGCGCATGGCGTCGCTTTGCACCCGCAAGGCTTGGGCAATGCTGGAGCCGAATTTGTCCGACTGGATCAAGATGCCTGCCAGGGTGCGCAGGTCGGAAACTCCGGTGCGCGTACCCAATTCATGGAGCACTTGGGCGCGCGGGCGTCCCATTTGCAGTTGGAAGTTGGCCAGGGCGAACTCGTTGGACAGTACGCGGTAGGTGGTTTTCATTTCGTCGGCGACCTTGCGCATGGCCTGATCGAGCCCCAGGCCCGCCTCGACACATACGACCATGAGGTCCAAGGCGTCGGGCAGCGCGAGAAAGACGGCCTTTTTTCGGCGGTATCCGAGAAATCCCACGACGAGGTCGGGCAAGTAGAAGAGGAGCCCTGCGAGGGCGACCGCCCCGACCAGTGTTTTCTGGCTGATCCCGCCCAGACCCACGATCGTACCGCCGCCGAGCAACAGTCCCGCCACCAGTCCTGCGAACTTCAGGCCCAGAAAGACACTTCCGGCCGTTTCGCCGCGAAAACCGGCATGGGTCAGCTTCTGTTTCAGCTTGCCCATTTCGGCTTCATTCTTGGGCTGGAGGGGTTTGGCAAAGGCGGGCGTGGCCTTCTCGAGGACCCGCGTCATTGCATCGCGCTTCTTCAAGGCACCGCCGGCTTCTGCGGTTCGCTTGTGCGGGTTCTTCAGTTCATCGAGGCGTTCGAGCGCGCGCGACTTTCCCGACGCCATCAATTCCAGCATCCACCACGCCACCGCGGCGAACACGCCGAACAGGGCGAAGGGCAGCAGGGTTTCGAAGCTCAGCAGACTATCGGCAAGCACGACCATAACGGCCCCCAAACGATTGTGCAACGCAACGTTCCATTCACAACGTCGCTCATACTTGAATATCGCTCATACTTGAATGTTGACGATCTTGCGGATCACCAGCGCCCCGAGCACCTGCATCACGACGGCCCCGGCAAGCATCTGCTTGCCCATCGGGTCGCTGAAGAGGATCATCAGGTATTCCGGGTTGAGCTGGTACACCGCAAAGAACAGTACAAAAGGCAACGCCAGCAGCACCACCCCGGACAGGCGGCCTTCGCCGGTGAGGGCCTGCACCTGCCCCCAAATGCGAAAGCGTTCGCGGATGAGCGCCCCGATTTTGTCCAGGATTTCGGCCAGATCGCCGCCGGTTTGACGCTGCAGGATCACGGCGGTTACAAAGAACTTCAGGTCGAGGTTGGGCACGCGTGCGGCCAGATCGCGCAACGTTTCGTCCAGCGGAACGCCGAGGTTCTGCTCCTCGAAGGCGCGTTGAAACTCTCCCGAAATCGGATTGCTCATCTCGTCAGCCACGCAGTGGAACCCAAAGGCGATGCTCTGGCCGGAGCGCAGTCCTCGGGCGATCATTTCGAGGGCGTCGGGCAGTTGCGCGGCGAACCGCTTCAGTCGCTGCTTCCGGCGCCAGAGGACCCACATCAGCGGCAAGCCGCCGAACACGGCGCCCAGAACCGGCAGCAGGGCCATGTGAAGTCGGAGCACGCCGCCGAGGAGCATGCCGCCTGCGGCCACCAACACGGAAAGAACCACCAGTTTCGTCAAGGTCAGCGGGGTATCGGCCTGCTCAAGGAGCAAGCGGGCGTTTCCGAAGCGGGCGAAAAGCGAATCGAACACCCCGGGCTGTTCATCGAGCGGGTGGGCCAGAACGCTCTTCTCGTTGGCAAGGTCCTCTTTCCCCGGCCCCGTGCCGGTCAGCAGGGCCAGCCGATCTTCGACCGCGGAGTTTTCCCGGTCGCGCAACAGCAGTGCCAGGCTTCCGACCAGGGCGGCCACAAAGACAAAAATCGCGATCCCGATCCACAAGGTAGCCGTCATGGTAAAGGTCCGTTTGAGTTGATGATCCGTTTCCCGCTACGTGCGAAGGAAAGTCGTCCCCGGTGAACGATTGCGGTTGGTTAGTCTTCCATCATGACACGTTCCCGAAACGCGCTCGTAGGCAACCGCACGCCGGCCGCCTCAAGCCGGCTCATGAACGTAGGCCGAACTCCGGTTGCTTGAAACTGCCCGTAAGCGCGTCCGGTTTCGTCCAGGCCCAGCCTCTCGAAGCGGTAGATGTCCTGCATGACCACCGTGTCCTGCTCCATGCCTACAACTTCCGTAATGTAGGTGATTTTTCTTTGCCCCCCCTGCAATCGCGATGCCTGCACGATCAAGTCGACGGCGCTGGCAATTTGAGTGCGCATGGCTTTCAGCGGCAATTCGAATCCGGCCATCATGATCATGGTTTCGAGGCGGGCGATGGCGTCGCGCGGCGTATTGGCGTGGATCGTGGTGAGCGATCCTTCGTGGCCTGTGTTCATCGCCTGGAGCATGTCGAGCGCCTCGGTCCCACGACACTCGCCGATGATGATCCGTTCCGGCCGCATGCGCAGGGCGTTGCGCACCAGGTCGTTGGCCCGGACCTCGCCCTTGCCCTCGATATTCGCCGGCCGCGTCTCCAGTCGTACCACGTGATCCTGCTGGAGCTGCAACTCGGCCGCGTCTTCAATGGTGACGATCCGATCCGTATTGGGGATGAAGCTCGACAGGGTATTTAGCAGGGTCGTTTTGCCGGAGCCGGTGCCGCCGCTGATGATGATGTTCAGCCGCGCCTTGATGGCGCCTTCGAGCAACATGACCATTTCAGGCGTGAAGGCCTTGTAGTTGAGCAGGTCCTCGAGCTTCAAGGGATTCGCGCCGAAGCGCCGAATGGACACGGCCGCGCCGTCGAGCGCCAGCGGCGGAATGATGGCGTTGAATCGAGAGCCGTCGAGCATTCGGGCGTCGACCATGGGGCAGGTTTCGTCCACCCGCCGACCCACCCGCGAGATGATGCGGTCGATGATCTGCATCAGATGGTCGTTGTCGCGGAAGGCGACGGTGGTCTTCTCCACCTTCCCGCGACGTTCCACGTAAATGTTCTTCGGGCCGTTAATCAGGATGTCGCTGACCGTTGAGTCTTTCAGCAGCATTTCCAGCGGCCCGAGGCCGAAGGTTTCGTCGAGCACTTCCTCGATAAGGCGTTCCCGCTCATTGCGGTTCAGCAGCGTGTCCTCGGTGTCGCAAAGGTGCTCGACGACGAGCCGGATTTCGCGTCTTAGCGTATCGCCTTCCAACTCGCCAACCCGGCTCAGATCGAGCTTGTCGACCAGCTTGTTGTGGATGCGCTGCTTGAGCTTTTCCAGCTTGCCCTCGTTCGAATCGTGGGTGCGAAGTGTGGGGGTGAGTTTGGACATAGACGCTTCCTGGTGCGAGCTGCAAGTTTCCGGACCTGCCCAACGCGGTTGACGCGGGGGGTACGGGCGGGCCGAGTGGGCGCACCGTACCGGTGCACCGCCGCCCGGAAAAGTGTAGCTTACAGACGGCCGGAGCGCAGGCAGCATTGGGACCGATAGGGACCGTCCCATGTTCGGGGCGAACGCAGATTATTCGGAAGCGGTCCCCTCCGCATCGCGAAAACCCGGACCGCCGCCCCGTGCGCGACCAAGAAATGACGGTCGCGCGGGCTGGGGCGATTGTGCCGCCTGTGCCTGCAAGGCGAATCCACCTACTGATCCAGAAGCTGCTGAACCTGGCGAGCCAGGAGTTCGGGGTCGTTGCTTTGAACGAGGTGGTCGATCTGCTTCCGGGGAACTTCGAGGCTCTCCAGGGCGGCCGCGACCCGCTCCCAAAGCCGCTCGCGCGCCTTGCCCTCGGCCAAATAAAGGTCGGTCACCAGCTCGCCAAGTCGCTGGACCGCAAGGGTATCGCGATTGCGGTAGTAGTTGCGGATGACATTCTGTTGGTACGCTGAGCGTTTCGCCATAGGTGACATCTCCGAAGGGCAGGCGGCCGGAAAGATTCCGAATGCATTATAGCCGATTCGTGGCCGCGATGTCCATGCCCCCACCGCTTGCGGGCGATGACGGAGTGCGGAGCCGCTGGACGCGGCGCAGAAAGAAGGCCGGCCCGACGCGCACGCACGGTCAGGCTGCCCGGGGCGGCTTGGCGCCGGCACCTGACGCGGCCTCTTTCGACAATGCGCGGGGTTGTGGCGGCTGCACCGCGGCATCGTCGAAACGAAGGATGTCGGCATCGCCTTCACGGTCGTCCCGCATGTCGAGCTGGAGATACTCCAGTGGCCAGGTACGGCACAACGCGTGGATCAGGCGCGAGGTTTCATTCAGTTGGAGGCCCCATTGCGAATCGTCCATGGTCCCGTTGACGGTCAACGTAGCGCAGATGCCGCTGTCGCGAAGTACCGTATGCTTCAACTGCCAGGTGCCGTCGTCGGCCGTTGGGGTGGGGGCGTCGGCATTCCATGCAAGGCGATAAAAAACTTGCCGCTCCTCGGTGTCGGTAAAGCGGAACTCCATGTCACGTCCGCCGCATTCCGCCAGGCGCCCGCACATCAGTTGCCAACAGTCGTCGTGGCGCACCGAATCGAGGTTCGCGAGCCGCACCGCCGCCAACCGCGAGGGCAGTGCCCGCGAGGTGTCGAATAGCAGGCCGCCGACCGCGCGCAGATGTTGCCAGGCCAAGCCGGCCTCGTAATGCCCGAATACTCGTGCAATGACCATCGCCGTGAGCAGCGTTGCGCACAGCAGCAGGGCGAGCATCTCGCTGTTGACCCAGGACGACAGCATCCCGAAACCGGCCATGGCGGCGCAAAGCCCCGCGATAAGCAGCAGCGCCTGTACCCGCGAGAGGCCGCGATCCTGCAAATGATGATGGATATGGCCCCGGTCCGCTTCGCCGATCCCGCGGCCGCTGAGCCGCCTCCGCAGGATGGCCATGGCCGTATCGAACGCGGGCACGCTGATGAGCACCAAGGGCACAACGAGTGTGAAGCCGGCTGTTTGCTTCAGTGCCGCCTCGATGGAAAAGGCCCCGACGAGGAACCCCAGGGTGAGGCTTCCGGAATCGCCCATGAAGATTT
>SKZG01000416.1 GCA_007127495.1 Planctomycetales bacterium | reverse complement strand
TGGTCGAGAACACGGCCGAAGACGCCGGCCTGCTGGCCGAGCACGGCTTGGACTTCTGGATCGACGACGGCTCGCAACGCATCCTGTTCGATACCGGCCAGGGCGGCGTCCTGCTGGCTAATGCCTATCGGCTGGGCATCGACCTGAGCCGGCTCGACGCGGTCGTGCTCAGCCACGGGCACTACGACCACACGGGCGGGCTGGCCGACGCCCTGCGCGGCAGCCGGCCCGGTGCCGTCTACGCCCATCCCGACGCGCTGAAGCCGAAGTTCGCGCGGAACCGAGATGGCACCTCGCGCCCGATCGGCATGCCCGAGGCCGCCCAACGTGGGCTGGAGCGCCATCGCGACCGGCTCGTGCTCACCGAGAAGCCGACCGCGCTGGGCGCCGGCTTCACGCTGACCGGCCCGGTGCCGCGCGGGACGGATTTCGAGGACACCGGCGGCCCCTTCTTTCTGGACGCCTCATGCCACACGCCCGACCCGCTCCTCGACGACCAGGCCGTGTTCTTCCCCGCGGCGCAAGGCACCGTGGTGTTGCTCGGCTGCGCGCATGCGGGGGTGGTCAACACGCTGCGCTATGTGCGTTGCCTGACCGACGACCGCCCCATTCACGCCGTGCTGGGCGGTATGCACCTGCTGCATGCCTCGCCCGACCGGCTGAGTCGAACCATCGACGCGCTGTGCGAGTTGGACATCCCCTGCCTGGGCCCCGCCCACTGCACCGGCCGCGCCGCAACTGCGGCGCTTTGGAATGCGCTGCCGGAGCGGTGTATTCCTTTCCACGTGGGAACCCAACTCGAGTTCGATCTCCCGGCCGGCGCGGCGTCCTGCTCCCCCTCATGAAACCCAAACGGTTGAGCAGCTTGGGCCTGGCAAATGACAATTTCAGGTCCGTCGCGTCGCACGACTGAAAAAGCGCACGCCGCGTTGGGGTTTCCTTGTCGCCTGGAATCGAGCCATGGCGGGGCTTGACCGAATGGGTTCCCGTACGTTATGTTATAGTGTCATTTTTCTCGGGTGCTTGGTGTGCCTCAGGCCCGTGAGCGGTTACCTAAACTCGAAATGCGACGACAATATGATGCGAATGCCGAACGGGATGGTTTCATTGCGAACAGGCTTCAGGAACAAATGGATTCTGGCGCTGTGCCTGCTAAGCGGCGGACTGAGTTCTTCGGCGTCGGCGGGCATCCGGGTCGGCGGTCAGCCGCCCGACGACGTGATCCGACTGTTCACAGGAGACCGCTTGACGTTGACGGCCCAAGCGGTGGGAGCCGATGCGCAAGTACATCTCCATGAGGAGGCGACGGGACTGACCTGGTATGAGGGGCCCGCCTCGCAGATGGATCTGTCCGCTTGGTTGTTTCGCAGTGAAGACATCCTGTTAAAAGCGCACTGGAAAGATTCGCCGGACGCGGCCGCGCGGGAAACGCGGTTTCGGCTGTCCGTCGAGCACGGCCCGCAGATTCTCTATCCCGGCTTGGCTGCCCGGGCAATCCGGCGTCCGCTCGACGAAGCGCCGCTTCTTCCGGAGGCCGAGTTCTTCACGCCGGGGGACCGGGCCATCAGTGTGGATACCGGAGCGGATCCCGTCATGCGTGGATATCCACCGTATCGAACCGCCGAATCTGTGCGCCGGGCCAAGCCGGTTGCCGGCGCGGCCGCTTTCCGGCTTCCGGACTACTTTCATCTGCCCCTTGCAGACCCGAGCATGACGGAAGATCGAGCCGTCGCGGAAACGCGGAATCCCTCGGAAGGGCTGTCTGTCGCCGGCTTCGACGCCCTCCTCATTCACGGCTTGCTAATGGCAGACACGGCGGGTGAATACGGCTTCCGAATTGAATCCTCCGTGCCGGTCCGCTTGAAAGTTGCCGGCGAACCGATTGAATCGGCGCCCGACACCAAGGACACGATGTGTGACCTGAAGCTGTCTGTTGTCCTCGATGCGGCCTTGGTTCCCTTGGAGATCACGATAGATCGTCGCGGGCACCCGGGTCCGATCACCATGCTGCTCTCGTGGAAACGCCCCGGTCGAGAGGCCTTTGAACCCTTGGACGGCTCGTACTTCCTGCATGAGGTCGCCCCGGAGGTCGAGGCGGCCTATCGGGCGTACCGGGACGATTTCAAGCACCGTGCGGCCCTGTCGATCGCGCGCGGCGACACGTCCGATCCGGGGGCCGAGGCCTTGCTAGCTTCCGTAACCGGGGCAACTCCAGGCGAGAAGGAGGACTGGATTCAGACCGCCCGAGCCGTATTTGATCTATACCGGCACGACAAACAGTTGGCTGGTTCGCCCCAGGTCGCGCAAGTGCTTTTGACGCACCTGGACCGGTCCACGCGCGGCCATGTCTCCCGCGGCGGAAACCGCCTGATCTTTCTCGGGGAACTAAGCGGCTTCTTCGAGGCGGCGATGCGCAATCCGGCCCTTCAGCGTCAGGCCTTGGAGACCCGCGCCGCCGTTGCCGCCTACACCCACCGATTCTATCGCCGCCAGTGGCCGTGCGGTTTCACCCGGAATTTCTTCAACGAGGCGCAAAGCGGCACCAACGACGGGTACTATGACCGCGATAACTTCATCCAGAACATCTGGCGGATCGCTGAGGTTTGGGATACCCCCATCGCCTTCGACGCCGCCCGTGCCCTGTTCGACAGCCATTTCGCATATCAAGCCGACTCGACCGAGGGGATGCATGCCGACGGCATCTACAGCTTCCACACGGCGTCCGGACGGCATGTGAATATGCTCGGCTACGGCCATGACTGGCTGGCTCGAATGCGGGTAGGGAGCGAATCGCTCTACGGGAATCCGTGGGGATTTACGCGTGAACAGTATCGCCGAGTAGCCGAAATGATTCTGGCCTATGAATGGTTCTTCTACGAGGAAGCGGAAGCATTCACGACCGCCGGAAGGCACACGCGCACGTACTCCGGCAATCGCAACCGGGCCCGCCAGTTCCTGAGGTCGGCAAACTATCTGTTGGAATTGCCCGAGGATGCGCTCGATGCCGAAACGCGTGCGCAGTTGAACGCCAAGGTAACCCGCGTGGAAGCCGACCGGAATATCGAAGGCAACCGTTTCTTCTACCGGCACCTGCAAATGATGCACAAACGGCACGACTACCACATCGACGTGAAGATGAACTCGCCGCTGACCTCGGCCGGCATCGAGTGCTTTGCAGGAGCGCAACCGGGAAGCCCTTCCTTCGGAGACGGCGTGACCACGCTGTTGCGTCACGGTGACGAGTATCGGCATTTGCATCGGAACAACATTCCCGAATCGCTTTGGCGCTACCGCTCATTGCCCGGCACCACGCAACTGGACTACGAATACGGCAGTCGCCACCCCTACCGCGGCCTGGACCGGTATCGACGCGGCGAGGGAAGCCGGGCCGGCGGGGTCAGCGATGGCCAATTCGGGCATTGCGCCTTCGAGTTTGTCAGTGCCGGTCCAAACGCCACGCAGGCTCGGAAAATGTTCACATTTACTGAGGATGGCATGCTCGTGCTTGGCGCCGGTATTACCGGCAATCGAGAACCTCCGGCCAAAATCTATACGTACCGCACCAACTTAAACCAGTGCGACCGCAAGGGCGCAGTGCGGCTCGTGGCCGCCGACAAAACCCGGATCATCATAGGAGCCGAGGTGCGCGAGCGCATGCTTATGCTCCCGATGACCCAGGCCTACTGGATCACGCATGGCGACGTCGGCTACCTGGCGCTGCCCACCGGAAGCGAGAAAGGGCAGGGCCGGAAGGGATACTTGGGCATTCGAGTTTCCGTCCGTAATCCGATCAACCGGCTCGGCGATGACGTTTGGGCTATTGACCGGGACGACATGCGCGAGTACCGCGAACAAGCCGAAGCGCTCACAACCGGTGATACCGCGCGCGAGGCCGACGTGTTTGAACTATGGATCGATCACGGCCACCTGCCACCTACCGATGCAACGTGCGCGTATTTCGTATCCATGCGCCCGGAACACGCTCCCGTCGAGGCTTGGCTCGCCGCTCCCCCAGCGCGCATCCTGGCGAACCGGACCGATGTGCAGGCGGTGGAGGATGACAACGCCGGTATCGTGCATGCCTTCTTCTACGAACCGGGGAAGATTGCCATCCAGGGTGGGATTCTGGGAACAAAGGAACCGGCCTCGGTCATGATCCGCCGCCTGAGCGAGACCGATGCTATGCTGCGGGTGCAGGATCCAGTCGCCGCCTGTACGCAGGATCCACAGGAGGTGAGCGACCTGATCAGGATCACGCTCGGCGACCCGGACGCCCCGCGCACCTACTCCTTGACAATGCCCGGCGCCCATGACCCAGACAACCGGTATCGTGGCGGAATCGCCGAAAAACCCGTTTCCTTGCCCCTGCGGCCTCATCAAGGGCGTTGAGATCGGAAACAACTTGCTTCGATTGGCTGCCACAGACGAGGCCGCCCACCGCATCCAGGCGTACAACTTCTGTGTACCGCCCGCTGTGTCAGCACACGCGACGGGGCGGCATCGGGACTGAGGCGGCAACGTCGTCAATCATTGACTCGATTTCCGGCTCTCGGCTTCCACAATAGTTCGGTAATTATAGCAGGTGGGGTGCGTGGGCTTAAGGCACCCAGCGAACCACCCGCCGCCAGCGCGTAGCGATCGCCCACGAGCTTCAGCGACGATTCCGGCGCATAACCCCGCGAAAGCAGCCACGACAGGTCGCCGGCCGCGGCGCGGAGCCGGGGCAACGCTTCGGGCGCGAACAGCCGGCGGTCTTCCGGATGGGGGCCGCGGTGCTTGCGGCGGTCGGGCACAGGTCACCTCTCGTAACGGCCCATCAGTTGGCCTTCAGCAACGACATGCCCCTCCATGGCTTGCAGCAGGGCCTTCTTGTCAGCGCCCGGCTCCAGGCCCAGTTTCGCATCGAGTGCGTACACCTTGAAGTAGTAGCGGTGCGGCTTGCCGGGCGGCGGCATCGGGCCGCGGTAGCCGATCGTCGTGCCCGACTCCCACGAGTTCTTCCCCTGCACGGCGCCGGCCGGTTCGTTCAGATGCGGCTCGTTCGGCACGCCCTCGGGCAAACCGCTGACGGAGGCGGGTAGGCCGTAAATGAGCCAGTGGACCCACGGCTCGGGCGTGGGTGCGTCGGGGTCGTCGCAAATGACGGCGATTTCCTGCGCGCCCTCCGGAACGCCGGAGAAGGCCAACGGCGGCGAAACGTCGTCGCCCTCGCCGGTGTGCTCGCGCGGAATCCAATCGCCTTGCTTCAACGCGGTACTCGTCACTTCGATTGGCATGGCATGGTCTCCTCGGTTAGGGTTGCTCCGTGGGATGAGTGTCAATCCGTGGGATGAGCTTCCGGCTGCTACGGACGTTTTCCGAAGATGCCGGTGGCGTACCAAACGCCGTTGCCGCCGCGTTTCATGTCGTAGCCGAAGCGTTCGTGGCGCGAGCGAACGGCGCCCCAATGGCCTGAGGACGAGCGCCAGGAGCGGACGCATTCGATGGCCGCCTCGACCAGTCGCTCGCCCGGCCAGCTTTCCGCGCACACTTCGCTGGCCACAAGCCCTCCGGGGAGGCGTTGCGTGATCTGCTGGAACCGGACGTTCCAGAAGTGATGCCCCTGCCGGCGGATTTGTGCTTGGTGGCGGCTGTGCTCAGTGGCCTCTTGCGTCAGGTCGGCGCAGGGATCGCCCTCCGTGCTGCGAGGACCCTCCGGATGGGTGCGAACCGCGTAGATCAGCGTTCGCTGCGTGAGCGTGCCGGCCGGAAGATCAAGAATCACCCGCATCTTTTCCGGTGTGTACCACAGCTTGTCCGTGATTGGAAAGGTGCTGACCACGCGCTTGTAGTGCGGGGTTTCGGGATTGGCGTAATCGACGATGGCGATGCCGGGCCGGCCGAGCATCTCTTCGAACGCCTTGTGGTGGATCAACCTGATTTCCGAGCCTTCGCCTCCGGCTTCGTTGGGTACGGTGGCATGCAGGCACACCTGAACGCACACGTAGTTGGCCATCCGAGCGCGCACCTGCGGATCGGAAAGCGTTGTCGCTCGAAAACGGTTGCACGGCGCGTTGCCGCCGGGCGTGCAAAAGTACACCAGCAGCATTCTGCCCTCGCGCTTGGCCGCGGCCACCGCCTGGCCATAATCGGAAAGCCATTCGACCTCGGGCAGGGCGGTGGCGGGCGGTTCGCCCACAACCTCAGACGCTCCGGCGGGAAGCCCTTGCACGAAAAAGGGCAGAAGCGCGATGAATGGACCTAGAATCGGGGCCAAGTTCACGGACATTGGTGTTCTCCAAGGGCGGGGACTGCGGAGTGGCGGGCCTTCCGGGGCAGGTAAAGACAACCTAGTTAGGGGGGTCTCGATGGGTCGTCGCTGCGGGCTACACTTGCGAGGCCCTGGCTGCTATTGTCGATCCAATCTGCCTATGCTACCATGGGAGCAATGCCAATTCAAGCAGCTTGGTCGGTGGCGACGTTTAATGTCTTACGTCGCAACATGCGCGCGGCGTGCGCGCATGTTGGAAGCCGCCTATTGGGTTGTGGGCGCAGGCCGCGCTGGGCAGCCTCAGATGCCACCTTCTACGAAAGGAACAAGTCCAATGAACTCACGTCGCCTCTTCCTCGCTTTGGTATGTGTATTGACCGGCAGCCATTGGCTGGCAACGGGGCTCGCGCAAGCCGCCGGCCCGGCGCCCGATCTGGATCGCTTGCTGGCGGCAACCGACGCCGCCAAGGCGCAGTTCCGGACGGTCACCGAAACCGATCTGGTCCGTGCGCGGGCGCAGTTGAATGACGCGATACGCCGCCTGCGGGATCGGCTCGCGCTGGACGGCCCGAATGGTCAGGCCTGGGCCCGGTATTTGCAGCTCGACGAACTCAGCGAGGCGGTGGGCCGGACCGAGGTCGCCCCCGATGCCCTCGAGGCCATTTACCGGAGATTCGGTGCGGGTCATTATGGCCTGAATCGAGTGTGGTTCGCCGATGCCCGCGACGCACTACAGCGCTACATTCAGGTGGCTCGCGCCCTGCAAACGCCCGAGTTGGAAGAAGCGTACGTGCAGTACATCGACACGCTGGCGAGCTATCTGCGCGGTTACGTCGAGCAGCCCGGCCCGGAACGAGCCGTTCAAATCGGCGGTGCGCTGGGCTGGCTGGAGAGCATGGGGCAGGGGCCGGGCGTGGTGGCCGCCGTGCGCCAGGAACTCGCCAGGCCGAACCTGTTCGCAACCGTTTCCAGCCGTGTGATCGGTGCCGGCATTGAAGAGCGCGTTGACGAAACCGAGCCGGTCCGCGACGTGATTCTCGGGACCGACCTGCACGGTATCGGCCACAGCCTTGGCGACATTTCCGTGCGTCTGGTGCCCAACGGAAACCATGCCGTATTTGACATCACCTACCTGGGCGTCACCCGGACGCGCAGCACCGGCTACAACG
>SKZG01000262.1 GCA_007127495.1 Planctomycetales bacterium | reverse complement strand
TTCGCCGATTGGTGTCTTGAATGCGTTCGGTAAGCTTCCGTTGTGTGTTCTCGACAATCCGCTCCTGCTTGCGCACCTGGTCGGCCTGCTCTTCCAATGCGTCCTGCCGCTTATCGAGCAGTCGTTCTCGCTCGTGCAGTTCCTCCCTTACGCGGCGCAGCTCCTTCTCGGCCTCGGCCTTCCGTTGCATGGCCGCTTCCTTGATTTCGAGTTCGCCTTCGCGGCGCCGGGCCTCGATTTCCTGCTTGGCGGTTCGGCGAATCTCCAGGGCTTCCGACTCGGCGTCTTTGCGGCGCAGCCGGTCCAGGAGCCTGACTAACGTGAACGTCAATCCCGCCGCCAGGAGGGCAACGAAAATGACGATGATCACTTGCATTAGATTATTCATGGTCCAATTCCTTATTCATACAGTGCCTCGGATACGGCGCGGCGCACCATACCGTGCGGTCCGGCGGAACGGGCAACGACGAAACGAACGAGCGAGCCGACCGGCCCGACGATCCGTAGTCGGCCGCGGGAGGCCCTCCCCTCCCGTGCCATGGCGAAGACAACACCCACTACCGACCCGTGAACGGTTACGACGAACTCAGTTCCCTACGGACGGCCTGGGCTGCGACTGCCAGAGATTGGAAACGACGTGCTGGGGCTGCAAGCGATAAGCGCAGGCGCCAAGAGGACAAGCATGCCCTCCCGCCCCACATCCAGGCAGTAGACTAGCCCGCCAGTACGGCGGCCCAATACTGCCCAACGATCCGGCCATACAGCACTTTTTCATCCAAACGGTCTTCACGGCTTGGCACAGACTGATTCGGGCTGGGTACGCAGTCGGCCACTGCGTGGCGGCCACGCCCCCGCGACTGAACTCGACACATCGCAAGGCGCACTGAAGCCACACGACCAGCCAGCGTACTACGATCCGCGCGTACTCAGAACTGTGCATCAAACCACTCACCTATTGGCTTTGTCACCAATTTCATCTCTTGAAGTCGTCAACCCAGGTGCCGTCCGGCCCCGCAAAGCTGCGCCGAAGACGCCCTTGTTGTTCTCTTTCAAGCTCTTATCTTAGCAGATCGGCTCGAACTTGAAAAGCTGGGATGCGATCAGATCGACACCCCCACACCAGCAGGGGGCATTTGCCGCAGATTGGTCCACCGGGGGGGGGGGCGTATATTCTCAACCCGTCACCGAGGGGGACCTTTCCACCACACCTAGCGCCCTTGGCTCGCGCGGATTGGGTACCAAAGCTCCCCCGGCCCCGTGGAGCGGCGAGAACCGCCCGCGCCGGCCCCGTGAACGGTTCACGAATATTCAGAGGGGCTGGTCGGAAAATAGCCCCGTCCCCGTCCGGCTCCTGAACGGTTAGAATGGACTGTATGCATCCCTTTGAAAAAAAACTTGCATGCGCGTGGCCACCTCAAAATTGGTGCGACGTGACGGTATTAGTGGCCGTATCCGGCGGGCCCGATAGCGTGGCCCTGCTGCGGGGGTTGGCTGCATCGCGTAATTCAGCCGGCGTCTCGTCCGCCGGGGGAACGCTTCGCGCCGCACACCTGAACCACCAGCTCCGCGGGGCCGACGCCGCGGCTGACGAGCAGTTCGTCGTCGAGTTATGCAGGTGCCTGGCGATACCGTGCGAAGTGGGCCGCGCCGATGACATCGACAACTTGGATTCGTCCGGTGGCGGGCTTGAAGCGGCCGCACGGCAAGCCCGATACCGCTTCTTGGAATCCGTTGCGGAACGCCACGGGGCCCGGTATGTCGTGGTCGCCCATACGGCCGACGATCAGGCCGAAACCATCCTGCACCGCATGGTTCGCGGAACGGGAATAAGCGGCTTGCGTGGCATGGCGAGGGCGCGGCCCATCGGCCCGGCCACCTTGCTGCGACCGCTGCTTGCGTTCCGTCGTGACGAGCTGCTTGAATACCTGGCCGACATCGGGCAATCGTTTCAGATCGACTCGACCAACACCGACCGACGGTTCACGCGCAACCGGCTCCGGCATGAACTGATTCCCCATCTCGTACAGCAGTATAATCCGCAAGTGGTCGACGCATTGTTACGACTGGGAACCCACGCCGGCGAATTGCACGAATGGGTGGATCAGCAGGTTGAGGCCTTTGAGGCGTCATGCGTGCAGCACGTCGCCCCCGATGGCCAGGGTGTGTGGGTGGACACGCGCCAGTTGGCTTCGAAGCCGGCGGCCATGGTGCGCGAGCTGTTTATCAACCTCTGGCGCCGCCAGGGCTGGCCCATGCAGCAGATGGGGTTCGAGCAGTGGAACCTGTTGGCCGAGATGGCGTATGCCGCCGGCCGGCCGTCGTCGCTCTCGCGTAAACATACCTTCCCTGGGCGCATTTTGGCGGAGGCCGGCCCAGAGGGGCTCGTGCTCGTTCCACCGTTGCCATGAACCCTACCCGTAACCGTTCACCGGCCGCGCAGGGAGACGATGCCGGATTACCGCAGGTGGGCACGGCGCACAGCAGCGAGCGTTTTCAGAGCGGGTTTCGGACGGTCATGTGGGTCGAACAGGCCGGCGTGAGGAAATTCGTGCATCTCAGCGTCGCGCAACTGATTCCAAAACACGCCCGCCACACATGGCTTGGCAAGCATGAGCGGCACGTAGCGTGAAATCCACACCTGTTGGGCGCGCGGCGTCCAGTTGCCGGGCGGCAGATTTGCGGTTGGACGCGCGCGGGGGTCTTCGGCAGTGTCGCTCGGGACGCTCACATACAGATACAACGGTAGTCCAAGTCCTCCCCACGCATCGATTTGCCGGCTCAGTTCCAACGGCGAACGCGGTAAGGTGCCCCCCGGCGAACAAGCCAAATTCATCTCCAAAATCAGCCCGGAAATGCTCAGGCCGGTGCGAATCAGTGCGTCGGCAAATTGCAGCGGCGGAAAATCGACTCGGCGCCGGCTCATGTATTCAGCCCAAGGCTGGTCCAGGGAGATAGCCGCCGGCGTATCCGGGTCGAGCTTGCGAACCAGCTCGACGCTGCGGGCGGTCAGCCGAAGCTTCTCCTGTTCGGAAAGCCCGAGCACGTCGCCCGTATTCACCCGCCCCGCACACTGCCACAAGTCGATCTTGCCTCGATAGCGGGTAACCACCGCGCGGACGAATTCCTCGGCAAACGCCAATAGGCTTTCGAAATCATCCTCCCAGAGCGTCAGCCAGTCGGGTATGGCGTGGGGCGCGAGTTTCAGCAGCGGTCCGGCGACCGTCCGCAGTTGATGCAATTGGCACCATTCGATCTGGCAGTCCGAAGTGTCCCAACGGTAGCTGCCTTCGTCCGCTTCGACGTCGTACCAGCATACCTGGGCGTTGGCGGCATTGAAGGTTTGCAAAAACGTCGCGGCGGCCGAATTGTCGAGCCGTGCCATACCCAGGTCGCCGCCCAGCCATGCCGACAAACGCCCGCCACCGCGGCGCCGAACTGCAATACACTGTTCGGTATATGTGGTACTCAACATGACGGCCGCCTCATAAGCGTTCCGGAGCGAGGTTTCCGCGCACTGAGCACACGCAGTCAAGTCGTCTTGGGTCGTCGCCGCCCGCGCGAATACACGCGCGGCTTCCCGAACTCGGTCGCGGATGGGCTGCGGCACATTCAGGCCCATCACCTGCCAATCGGAAAGTTGATTGCGAAGCTGGGCGAGCGTGCCGCGGGCCAACTCCAGTGGAATCAGGTAAGGCTCGGGCCGCTCGATCAGGCAACCCGACGAGACCGTTACCACGCCATGCCCCGCGATGGGCCACGGCAGGTGCACATTCGCCGAGTCCGAAGCCGTGCGCCGCAGCGTGAGAATCCCCGCTTCGCCGCTTGCGTGAACCTGCCAAGCTGCCCGGTCCAAACCGGTTAAGTAGGACTGCCGGACCATTTCGTCGGTCAGCCGCTCGGGCGGGTGAATACGAAACCGCATCATTCCCATCAGGTTGGGCGTCCTCAACAGCGGGTGGAACTGAAAGTGGTCAACCGATTCAGTGTACCGTTCGGGCACTGCGGCAACAACCGGCTTCCCGTCCATGGGAGGGGTACTAGACGCTGGCAACTCCGGAAGGTACACTTCTCGCGATCGATCTGCCGCGATCGATCTGCCGGAAGTCGCCGGCAAATCACTGTCCGTATCCCAAACTTTTACACCGCATAACGACCATGAGCCAATCTGTACTGCTGGAAACCTCGTTACCTGGAATGCCGGGCCGGCGAGGCAAAGTTCGCGACATTTACGATTTGGGCGACAAACTGCTGCTGGTGAGCACCGACCGCCTGAGCGCGTTCGATTGGGTGCTGCCTACGGGCATTCCCGATAAAGGGCGGGTACTCACCCAAATTGCAGCCTTCTGGTTTAGCCGGTTGGGTGAGCCGAACCACCTGATCACCACCGACGTCGACCAGATGGACCTCCCCGCCGAAGCCGACCGCGACGCGCTCCGGGGCCGGTCGACGCTAGGACGCAAGACCCAAGTGATTCCGATCGAATGTGTCGTGCGAGGCTATCTGGCCGGATCGGGCTGGGCCGAGTATCAACGCGACGGCACCGTGTGCGGTATTTCACTGCCGGCCGGGCTGGTCGAGAGTTCCAAGCTTCCCGAGCCCATCTTCACACCCTCCACCAAGGCCGAGACCGGTCACGACGAGAACATTTCCTTCGAGCAGATGGTCGACATCGTCGGGCGCGACCTGTCAGAGGAACTGCGCCGCCGCAGCCTGGCCATCTTCCAGCGCGGCAGCGAGTTCGCCCGGGAACGAGGCATCATCATCGCCGATACGAAATTCGAGTTCGGACAGGTGGACGGTGAAATCCTGCTGATCGACGAAGTGCTTACGCCCGACAGCTCCCGGTTCTGGCCGGCCGACGCGTACGAGCCGGGACGCGGTCAGCCATCGTTCGACAAGCAGTTCGTTCGCGACTGGCTTTCCTCGACCGACTGGGACAAGAACAGCCCACCGCCGCCGTTGCCCGACGACGTGGTGCAGAAGACCCGGCAGAAGTACGTCGAGGCCTACGAGCGGCTCACCGGGCGCGAGTTGGCCAAATAGCCGGGCGGGCATGAGAGGCCGATATGACACGCGTGCAATATGGCGATGTTTCCTGGGAAAGGATGGTTCGGGCCGTGCAACGGGTTCGCGAGCGACTTCTTCGAGCCACCGCTGCCCTCGGAAAGGCTGGCGTGCCGTATGCCGTGGCGGGTGGTAACGCCGTGGCGGCTTGGGTGTCGCGAGTGGATGAGGCGGCAGTGCGCAACACGCGCGACGTCGACATCCTGATCCGCCGGGACGACCTCGACCGCGCGATCGTGGCTCTGGAACCGGCCGGTTTCTTATACCGCCACGTCGCGGGCGTCGACATGTTTCTCGATGGGCCGGAGGCCAAGGCCCGCGACGCGGTCCATTTGGTGTTCGCAGGGGAGAAGGCGGGGCGTGAGAACATCTTCCCTGCCCCGGATGTCGAGCAGTCCGAAGCCACCTCGCAGTTCCGCTTGGTTTCCCTGGATGCGTTGGTTCGAATGAAACTGACGGCATTTCGCCGAAAGGACCAGATGCATCTGATCGACCTGATCGACGTCGGCCTGATTGATGCCACTTGGCCTGCTCGCCTCCCTGCCCCGCTGGCCGAGCGGTTGCAGGAGTTGCTCGATAGTCCCCAGGACTGACTTCCCGAACGTCACACGTTCGCCGTGAACCCCGGCACGGCGCACACGGGGTACACTCCGTTCTCGTCCGGCTGGGTGGGCGGGTCCATGTCCCAGGTGCATTCCTCGACGGCCGGCGGGAGGAAGTAATCCGACCCGTTTGCCTCCTCCCAGGAAATCTGCTTGCCGCTGTAGCAGGAAAGCTGCCCCATGATGGCCACCAGCGTGCTGCGGGTCATGTGGTCGCCGCTGGAGATGGGCTCGCCGCTGCGAATCGCCTGGAACAGCGCGTTGTGTTCCTCCTGATAGGGGTTGGGGGCGGAGCCCTGGAAACGCCACGGATTCTCGCCGGTAATCCGCCCGGCCGTTGGCACGGCGACTCCCTTGCTGCCCATCACGACGCTGGCGTTTTCGTTGTAGCAGTTCAGCGAGGTGCGGCAGTGGGCGTACAGCCGCACGCCGTTGGCGTAGTGGTAAACGACCGAGTGATGGTCGAACACGTCGCCGAGCAGGTTCTGCGCGCCGGAGCGGCCCCCGAGGCCGTGGCAGCGCACCGGCGGCGTTTCGCCTAGCGCCCAGGTGGCGCGGTCGAGATTGTGAACCAGCGTTTGTGTGACGTCGTCGCCGCACAACCAGGAGAAGCGATACTGGTTGCCGTACTGGATTTCCAGTTCCGTCATTCCCTGCGGCCGCGTCGTGTTCCCGTAGGGGCCTCGGAGCCAATT
Source organism: Planctomycetales bacterium (assembly GCA_007127495.1). Taxonomy (GTDB): domain Bacteria; phylum Planctomycetota; class Planctomycetia; order Pirellulales; family Thermoguttaceae; genus PWXP01. Next base: position 1,065 of record SKZG01000262.1, on the reverse strand, counting down.
TTCCTCAATGGTGATAATGTCGCCGATCTGCCCGTCTTGAATTCGCCGGATCGTCTCGCGGATTCCGGCATGGAAGCGGCTTTGCAGGCCCGACACCACCGACAGCTTCTTCTCCTTGGCCAGTTCGCAGGCCTTGGCGGCCAAGCGGATGCCGGCCGGGTCGATCGCGTGCGGCTTCTCGACGAACACGTGCCGGCCGGCCTCGATGGCGGCGGCCATTTGCACGGGGTGGAACTTCGCCGCGTTGGCAATGAGCACCACGTCGGACGCCTCGATGACCTTCTTGTAAGCGTCGAGTCCGACGAAACAGTGGTCGTCGTTGACGGCCATCTGCTTGGGCCGCTGCCCCTGAAGGGCCCGGCGGCGGGTCTCCACGCGGCTGGCAAATACGTCGCCCATGGCCACCACGCGTACGCCGGGGTCGGCCTGCATAGCCTGCGCCGCCGCGCCTGCGCCGCGCCCCCCGCAGCCGATCACGCCGACGCGGATGACATCGCTACCCGCTGCATGCGCCGAGCGGGTCAGGGACAGGCCCGTGATCGCCGCGCCGGCGGCCGCGGAACTCAGAACGAAATCGCGCCGTGATACGGCTGAACGGGTTTTGGTAGCTCGATACATCGTTTGTCCTCTTGGTAGTGGTAACGTTGTGGGGGTTCGCGCTTCAGCGAGCCTCTTTCTCAGTGAAGTGTTTTCTCATTGTGTATATTGGCGATAACGATCGATAACGTCGGCGTCCGATACGCCGACACCGATCATCAGGCGGGCGCGGGCTTCGGCCCGGCCGCCGGCGGCGACGTCGGGCCCGAAAAGCGACAGGTACAGGGAACGGTGCCCCGCGTCGCGCCCGTAGGGCGTCGACACGGCAAAACAGTCGGCCTCCGGCGCCATGACCACGGCGGCGAGGTCGGAATGCCGGTCGCGCCGCACGCCGACCGCGCCGGCCAGCGGCGGCAGGAGGACCCAATCGACCGGGTGGGGGTGGGCCCGCCATCGGCCGTCCCGGATCATCGCCACAGCCGCATCATCGCGGGGCGCCATCAGCCAGTGCCCCAGCGCCCGTTCGCC
>SKZG01000141.1 GCA_007127495.1 Planctomycetales bacterium | reverse complement strand
ATCAGCATAACACGCCCCAACTCGCAACGCAAGGGGGGAGCATGCCGAACCGAAAAAAACCCCTACACAATACTCCAATTCCTGCTTTGGCCGCAGAATGCAATCGGATTGTCGTACACCACTTGGCGGATCGTGGCCGGAGCGTGACCGCGGCGGCGCATGGCGGCCATGAACTCGGAGACGGCCAGGGGGTCACTAGTCCCCCAGTCAGCCGAGCTGTTCACTAGGATGCGGTCCGGTCCGTACCGTTCAACCATATCCACTGCTCGATCGGGCGTGGCCTTGGTGGTCGGGTAGAGCGTGATGCCTGCCCAATAGCCTTCCTCCAGGGCCAGCCGCACTGTGTGCTCTTCACAATGGTCGATGCATGCCCGCCCGGGCTCGACGCGACGGTCGGCGCGCAGGATGTCGAGGATCATGCGTGTGCCCTGGTACTTGTCGGCGAGGTGGGGCGTATGGAACAACATCAGTTCGCCGCGGCTGAGGGCTAGGTCCACCAGCATCAGTAGCGACTCGACCTCGCCGCGGGTGTTCTTGTTCAGCCCGATCTCGCCAACTCCCAGGACCGTGGAGCGGTCGAGGAACTCGGGCAGGACGGCGAGGACCTCGCGGGCGAAGCCGACGTCGTCAGCCTCTTTGGCGTTCAGCCCCATCCAAGCGTGATGCCGGATGCCGTACTGCGCCGCGCGCTTCGGCTCCCATTCGGTAAGCTGGCGGAAGTAGTCGTAAAAGCTGTTCGTCCCGCTGCGGTCGTAACCCATCCAAAACGCCGGCTCGGCCACGGCCACACACCCGGCTTGAGCCATACGATGAAAGTCGTCGGTCGACCGCGCCGCCATGTGGATGTGAGGGTCGATGAAATCCATGGGTCACACACCGTACCTTTCTCGCCACTTGGGGTCGTAGGGAAGCGAAAACGCCATTTGCAGTTGCGCGGCGCGGTTGTCGCACGGGTTGGCTAACAGCGTGAGGCTTTCCTGGATTTGCTCCATTCTTGGATCCTCGGCCACCGAGCCTTCGGCCCGGTATATCCGGTCCAGGGCGGCGGCCACTTCCAGCAAGCGTGCCCGAACCGTCAACCATTCGCGGTCCAGCACTTCGAGGGCATCAGGGGACATGGTTTCACCGTAAAGGTCAATGAGGGCTTCTACGTCCAGCGGGTATTCGATTTCCGAGGCAGACCTTGCGCCGGCAACCCTCGTGGGGCGGCGTGACATCCGGAAACGAAAAAGACGCTTCTGAATAGCATAACCGGGCCGGCAAGCCCGATCAAGGGCCGAACCGGTGCAAGACCGGTTATCCCGACAATAAGATGGCACTTCCGTTTCTCGGTGCAGACAGCCTTTGTTTCAGAGACCGCACACGGCGTGTGCCTACTATATGAAAGCGGCTCGCACCCGGAAACGGAAGAGCCATAAGATCAGCCGGCGGCTTTGCGCAGCGGGGTTTCCGTGGCCGCGAAGGAGAAGTGCGGCGAGGGAATGACGCGGCACCCGGGTTCCCAGCGCGGGCCGATGCGCCCGCCCGGTGTGCCGTCCCATGCGTGCTCCGCCACGTCGGCCAGGATTTGCTCGGCCAGCGCCAGGGCATCGCGGCCGGCCTCGCCCGGCACGCGCGGCGAACGCCCTTCGCGGACGGAAACAATGAAGTCCTCGCACTCCAGGGCCAGCGCATCGACCGCCTCGTACGACCCGGCGGTGCATGGAAGATGCTCAGCGGCGAAGTGCTCTTGCCAATGCTCGACTTCGGCGGGCGTAAGGGCGTTTGGATCGAACTGGCGGCGCCGCAGCGTTTCACTTGGCCGGACCACGCTCAGTGATCGGGCGCCGAAGTCAATGGACGCGAACGAATCCGTAGTCCATACTTGCATTTGCCGCGCCGCGGCACAGCTTACGCGCGACGCCGAAAGCGACGCAATGCAACCGTTTTGAAATTCGATCCGAGCATTTGCAATGTCCTCCTGCCGACCCACCACGGAAATCCCCAACGCCTCGACGCGGCGCACCGGCGATTGGGCCAGGGCCAGCACCATGTCGAGGTCGTGGATCATCAGGTCGAGCACCACGCCCACGTCGGTCGAACGGAACGTAAACGGCGACGCCCTCAGCGCCTCGATGTATTTCGGTTCCGCGATATGCGGCAGCGATGCACAGAACGCCGGATTGAACCGTTCCACGTGACCTACCTGGAGCACCACGCCGCAGCGACTCGCGGCGTCGAGCAATTCGTCGGCCTCGGCCAGGCACGTGCAGATGGGTTTCTCCACCAGCACGTGGATGCCCCGGTTGATCAACGCCAGCGCCAGGGGATGATGCCATTGGGTCGGGGCTGCGACGACTGCCGCGTCGACGCAGTCCGGAAGGCCGGCAAGGTCGGGAAGCGCCGTGCAGTGGCATTCCGCGGCCAGGCGGTCGCGGTTCGATGCCACGGGATCTACCACCGCAACAAGTTCGGCGCCGTCGGAAGCGGCGACTTTCTGGGCGTGGAATCGGCCGAGCCGTCCGGCTCCGACCACGGCCATTTTGAGTTTTCCGGCCATTGGCTCTCCTGTGCAGCCCATGCAAAACGCCCTCGCGAAGCTCTACGCCGCCCGCCGGATCGCCTCGCGCCCTCGGCCGTGCTGTCCTTCGTGCTGCGCTTGGATGAAGGTGAGTAGATGATTCACCTGGGGAATCAGCTTTCCAGAGGAACGGAGGATTTCCCAAGCGTTGTCAAGCCCCACCCGCGCCCGGTACACCAGCCGGTGGGCTTCGGAAAGGCAGTCGATCGTTTCCGCGGAGAAATTGTTCCGGCGCAAGCCAACGCCGTTGACGCATCGGGCCTTGGCCGGCGTGCCGTCGACTAGCATATAGGGCGGCACGTCGTGGCGGACGGCGCTGAGTCCGCCGATGAAGCAGTAGCCGCCGATGGTCGCAAAGTGATGGACTCCCACGCTGCCGGAAATGGAGGCATAGTCGTGGATGTGGACGTGGCCGCCCAGAAGCGTGTTGTTGGCGATGATGATGTGGCTGCCCAACTTGCAGTCGTGGGCTACGTGGGAGCAGGCCATCAGGAAATTGTGGTCGCCCAACCGAGTGACGCCGTCCTCTTTTTCCGAGGCGCGATTGATCGTGACCGATTCGCGAATGATGTTGTGATCGCCGATGATGACCTCGGTTTCGCTCCCGCCGTAGCTGACGTCTTGCGGTTCGCCCCCAATGACAACGCCGGGATAGATGCGGTTGTTGCGCCCCAGGGTCACGCGGCCCATGAGGGTCACGTTGTTCGCCAGTTGTGTCCCTTCGCCGATCTTGACGTGGGGGCCGATCACGCAGAAGGGCCCAATCTCCACACCCTCGGAAATCTGTGCCCGAGGATCGATGGAAGCGTATTCAGCAATCCGAATGGTCATCGCAGGATTCCTTTGCACGGATTACGCGGAGCGTACGACCCGCAGTGGTGTAGCTTTCAGGCGGCAAAGCGCCGTGACCATGCCCGCATTCAAACGGTGCCCGCTCCGGTAGGCGTGAAACCGGCCGACCAGGTCGGCGCCGAGCAAGGCCAGGTCGCCCACCAGGTCGAGCAGCTTGTGTCGCACGCACTCGTCGGGGAAACGCAGTTGATTGTCGATGGGGCCCTGGGCGCCGAAGACGAGCAGGTCGTTCGCGGTCACCCGTTGCCCGAGACCTTGCGCCCGGAGCGCGTCGGCCTCGATTTCCAACATGAACGTGCGAGCGGGCGCCAGGTTCACGCGGAAGAATCGAGGCGAGAGGACGATCTCCAAGGATTGGCGCCCGATGGCATTGGCGCTCCCGTAGTCGAGGTCGTAGCGGAGGACCAGTTTGTCGCCACCGCCCGGCCGCGCTTCGAGCCAGGCGTCCTCGTTGCCCAGGCGGATCGTGTTCTGTACGACGTAGCGTTGGCGGGGAGCGTGCTGCTCCACCGTCCCGGCGGCCAGAATCGCCTCAACGAACGGCAGCGAAGAGCCGTCGCAGCCGGGCATTTCGGGCTGATCGACCCAGACTTCGCAGTTGTCGACCCGCAAACCGGCCAGCGCCGCCATGATGTGCTCGACCATGCCCACCCCGGCGCCCTCACGGCAAAGCGTGGTCCGCCGCGGCATGTCCGACCGGTTGGCAATGGTGGCGGGAATGCGGGGTTGGCCCGGAAGGTCGCGACGCACGAATACGACGCCCGAATCGGACGCCGCCGGCCGAAACTCGACCGACACGTCCTGACCACTCCAGTAACCGACGCCTTCAACTACAGCCGGCTTGGCTAGCGTGCATTGGTTGCGAATGCTCATCGGAGAAGGTTCAGCCTTCCATGACTGAATGGGACGGGTTGGGCACAGGTCGCGCTGCGGCCATCCATGGCCGCAGCGCGGTGCAAAAACGATTCAAAGCTAGCGTTGGAACGGGCTCCGCGCCCCGCCGGGCGCTGCCGGCTGCGTACCGACTCGCGGCTGATCGCGGTTGAGGGCCGCGAGGATATGGCCGGTGATGTCCAAGCCGTTTCGGTGCCACACGACGGGCTTGTTGATGTCGCGGAGCACTTCCTCGGGCTTGGTGGTATCAGCCGGGTCGCCGTTGAAGCGGAGGACCAGGGCCAAGTTGTGGGTTTGGCAGTATCGATCGACCTCCTGCCAGATTTCCTTGTACGTGTTGTGGTAAATCTTGGCTTCGCGCTCAAGAAATTCCCGCTGCTGCATACGCACCTGAACGGCGAGTCGCGCCTGCCGATCGGCAATTTCCTGTTCCATGGCCCTATAGTCGCGGGTGCCTTTGTACCGTTCGAGCTGTTCGACGAGCCTTTGGACGGCCTCCCGCTCTTTTTGCACGGCGGCCTCGGCCCGCTCCACGTCGCCGCGCATTTCCTCCATGTGCATCTTGAATCGATGGTGATGCTTGAAGATGAAGTTCACGTCCAATAGCCCGACGGCCCCGGCAGTCGGTGTGGCCGACGTTTGAGGGCCCTGGGCCGCGGCCGTTCCGGCGAGGCCGAAACCCAGCGCCGCAGCCGCGATGAGAAGATACCAGTTGGGTCGTTTCACGTTCCGCACTCCTTGCTGCTTGAGTAGGTCAGTGGCTCCACCGGCCCCCGGTGCCGAGCGTCGCCAACACGACTGGGCCATTCCGGGCTATCCTTTGCCCGAAGGTAAGAGGCCGTATTCTGCCGAGAAGCCCGCTGGAAGTAAAGGCCAGATAATGGACAAAGAGACCGCTGACCTTAAGTGGCGATCTTCACAGGAGTTGCGTTGCCCAAAGCGGCAGCCTCGATGTGTCCTTGCGGTTTCTTCGGGTGGATAGGCAACCCCCGTTTATAAGGGTTTGCTGTATCGGTACTCGACGTGTCCCGGCCCAAATTCGCACCGCCCCTCTTGCTTTTTTCCGTCGATGTAGCAGAATAGAAGGTAATGAGCCGCTTGGCACCGGTGGACTGACGAGATCGAGACAATGAGCATTGCACGGACCATCCATTTTTTTGGGTTTTACTTTAGCCCCCGAGGCCGCGGGGCCGGAGGAGGTCTGTAACAAGTAGCTCATAGCGAAAAAGACCCCAAAGCCCCGAGGCCTCAAAACCTCGGGGCTTTTTTGTTGGCAACTGTTCTTTCCTCATTTCACCCCAGTTGGAGAGTTAAACGATGATTGTCGTTATGAAACGCGGCGCAACGCCGGAACAAATCGCCCACATGATTGAACGTGTGGAATCGCTCGGCTTGAAGCCCCACCCGATCTATGGCACCGAGCGAACAGTCATAGCCGCCATCGGCGAGAAACGCGACGAGCACCGGCAGTCGCTGGAAAGTGGGGCAGGCGTCGAGGAGGTCGTCCCGATCCTGGCGCCCTACAAGGTTGCCAGCTTGGAGGTCAAGCCCGAGCCTACGGTCGTTCGCGCCGGCAGCCTCGCCGTGGGAGACAGCCACATCGGCATGATCGCCGGCCCATGCTCGGTGGAGAGCGAGTCACAGACCCTCGCGACGGCCCGGGCCGTGAAGGCCGCCGGGGCCACGGCCCTGCGTGGCGGGGCGTTCAAACCGCGCACCAGTCCCTACAGCTTCCAGGGGCTGAAAGAGAAAGGGCTGGAAATCCTCGCCGCCGCCCGCGAGGAAACCGGCTTGGCCGTCGTGACCGAAGTCATCGCCGAGACCGACGTCGCGCTGGTCGCCCGGTATGCCGATGTGCTCCAGATCGGTGCCCGCAATATGCAGAACTACCGTCTGTTGGAGGCGGTGGGCGAGTCGGGCAAGCCGGTGCTCTTGAAGCGGGCGCCGGCCGCCACGCTCGATGAGCTGCTGCTGGCCGCCGAGTACATCTTGAACATGGGCAACCCGAACGTCATGCTGTGCGAGCGGGGAATCCGCACGTTCGAGGCCCACACCCGCTTCACCCTCCCCTTGGCGTCGGTGCCCTGGCTGCACCAACGCACCCACCTGCCGGTTGTGGTGGACCCGAGCCACGGCACCGGGCACACCAACCTGGTTACCGCCATGGCAATGGCGGCGGTTGCGGCGGGTGCGGACGGGCTGATTGTCGAAGTGCATCCGGACCCGGAAACCGCCCTCAGCGATGGCTACCAGTCGCTCACGTTCGAGCAATTCGAAACCCTCATGCACCGATGCCACGCCATTGCGGGAGCAATGGGACGCCAGATCGCATCCAACGACCGCCCCTTGTGAGCGGCCGCGCCGCCGGCAATAATGCCGGCTATGGATGAAGCGCGCCAACCGCCCGAAACCGCGCCGCCTGATCCTTGGCGCCGGCCTGTCCGCTATCAGCCGCTGGTCATTGTGCTGGCGGCGATGGCGGCAGGGATTTTCGCGGACCGCCACGGGACCTTGACGCTTTCGGCGTGGTGGGCGGTGGCCTGCGCGGCGGGCTCGGGATGGCTGGGGCTCTGGAGGTCGCGACGCGACACGGCAGCGGCGTTCGTGCTTCTGGTGGCCGTGGCCGCAACGGCCGCGGCCTGGCATCATTTGCACTGGCACATCTATCCTGCCGATGACCTCGCGCGCTTCGCTTCGGAGCATCGCGAGCCGGTTTGCCTGGACGCGGTTGTGCTGACCGCCCCGAGGGTGCGCCCTATGCCGCCCCACGACCCGATGCATCCGATCCCCGCCGGTGCGCGCGTCCAGTTCGATGTCGCTCCGGCTGCCGTCCGCGACCGGCGGCAATGGCGCCCGGCAAGCGGCCGGGCGCAGATTACCGTTTACGCCGAGGTGGACGGCATCTGCGTGGGCGACCGCGTGCGAATCCTCGGCCGATTCGCCCGGCCGGCGCCAGCTCGCAACCCCGGCGAGTTCGACTATGCCAATTATCTGCGGACCCGACGCGTGCTCGTCCAGCTCAGCACGAGCTACGCGGAGAGCGTCTCGGTGGTCAAGCCGGGTTCGCCGGCGAGCCCGGCTCGTTGGCTGGCCCGACTGCGCGCGCGATCTGCATCCGTGTT
>SKZG01000540.1 GCA_007127495.1 Planctomycetales bacterium | reverse complement strand
TCGTACATGGCCGCATCGACCAGCGGCTTCCCCTGCCGGACGGCTTCGCGGTTCATCCGCAGCCGTTCCTCGAACAGCGGCGCGCAACTGGCTACCAGATCCACCCGCGATACCAGCCCGGCCACGTTGCCCTCCGCGACGTTCTCGGGCACCGGCTCCAGCACGACGTTGGGGTTCAACTCGGCCAGCCGCCGCGCGGCCGACTGCACCCGGGAGGTGCCCAGGGCGCCGGTCGTCATGAGCAGTTGGCGGTTCAGGTCGCTCGGCTTGATGTTGCCCGCGTGCGCCAGCACCAACTTGCCCACGCCGGCCGCGGCCAACTCGTAGGCCACCACGCTTCCGACCCCGCCGACGCGCGACACCAAAACCGTGGCGCCCTTCAGCCGCCGCTGGCCCGCCTCGCCGAAGCCGGGCGTCCACATTTGCCATTCGTAGCGCGCGCGCTCCTCGTCGGTCAGCGTGGGAAGCGAGGTTGCGTGGAATCGGGCCATGATCGTCCTTCTCGCGGTGGTCAGCCGCCGGCCATCGGGCTCAACAGCGTGAGCGTCTGGCCGCCGGCCAGCGCTTGAGGGCTTGCGGGATCGACTTGGCCTTCGCCGGCGAACACCAAGATGCTCGGGCGAACGCTACCCTCGGCGGTGAGCAGCGCCTCGCGCATCTTGGTGCCATGGTTCTCGACCAAGTGGTCAATCACCCCGCGGACGGTGGCACCCTCGTTCAGTTCAAGGGTTTCGCACGCCGCGCCCCGGATGGCCTTCAGTTGGGCCACAAAGGTAACATGGATCTTCATTGCTTTCCTCTGGCGGCACGTGGACTCGAATCGGCGTTAATGTACGCGAGGGGGCGCCGGCTGTCAAATGCGGGCTACGCCGAGAAACACCGCGTGCAGCACGGCCACGAGCACGAGCACGAGGAAACGTTGTCCCATGCGCCGACGTAGCAAAGCCAACTGCACCAGGCGGGCCCGACGATCAACACCGTCGATAGGAACAGAAACAGCATGAAGAAGCCCTCGCCACGGTACAGCGGCCCGGCCAGGATGAGCGCCGGCACGGGCAGGTGCATCTCGCCCATTTGGGTAGTAATCGTAGTGAATCGATCTTAATTATACGACAGGGCTTGGGAAATCGGAAGCCCTCCACGGCCGCGATCGGAACCTTGCGAATGGATAGCCGTAGCCGAAGTCGTGAGACTTCGCTATTTCAGGGTTCGGTTCGAAGTCTCACGACTTCGGCTACGATGCAGGCGGCAAAAGCAGTTGGAAAGTTACGATCGAAACCTCGGCCCGAATTGCAATTTTCTGCCATTGACCGAAATCTCAATATCCCTACAATCGCCCCCGCGCTGGTGGTTTGCATGGGAAAGACTCCTCAGGAAAACGCGGCCAGATGCGCCGGCCTGTGCAGTAAAAATCGGAAAAACCCGCCCAGATGGCAGAAAACAAATAATCTGATCGCGCCGTTTGGTTCGACTTAAACAATAGCACCTGTCAAAACCCCGTGTTTTTCGTGGGGGCTTATTCCCACCTTGGGGGAGTACGCGGATGCCTCGACAGCACGAGTTTGCCGCGACTGGGAAGCCCCCTGTGAACGGTCACAATCAATGTTCTGCGTAGTCAGGAAGGACGGCCCAACCATGCGTATTCCATTTTTGCGATACGGCCTTGCAGTCATGACGACGGTGGCTCTGTCAGGCTGCTACAGTGGCGGACGGTGGACCACGCCGAACCTAGCTTTCTGGAAATCGAATCCCTTCAGTTCGACGAGCAAGTCGACGGCGCCGGAAGCCGTACCTCGGCCCTCGCAACTGGCCACGCAACCTGGTCCGCCACCAGGCACAGGGTACTCGCCCGGCACTTCCGACACGGCAGACACGCTGGCGCCCGCCTATCCGACCACCGCGTCGGGTTTTGAGGCCCATCCACCGTATTCACCTGCGGGCGTGCAACCTGCGGCCGGCACCGCCGGAATGCCCTACATGGCGCCGCAACAGGGGCACTATGCTCCAGGCCCGCCAGGAGGCATCGCGGCAGCCAACCCCTACGGCGCGCCGACCGGCGGGCATAACGGACCTGGCGCACCACCAGCGCCCACGCACAATCCGTATGCGGTGGGCAATACGCACGGGGCAGCGCCGAGTTACGTCGCGACGAACCCCAGCGGACCGTATGCCAATCCGGTGCGCGGCGACGCCCAGGGATCGTACGACGCCCGACTGGCCGACTACCGAAGCACGGCCGGAATGCATGCCTCGTCGATACCTGATTATCGAAGCGAAAACGACCAGCCGCGGGCCGAAACACCACCCGACTACCGAAGCTGGCCCGGTGAGCGCGCCGCGCACGGCCCAGGGGCGCCATACGATCAGGCGACCTCGCCCGCCGCGAGCGCCCACGGCCACAACACCGCACAGGGCTACTATCCCCCGTCAAACAACTATTCTCCAGGCAACACGGGCTACCAGCCGCAAGGACTCCCGCCGTACCAGCCTCCGTACAACCCAAACGTGCCCGCCGATGGTGCGACCTCGGATCCGGGCTACAGCCCCGGGAGTGTCGGACGCTACAACCCGTAGGCGCGTTGAGCCTGATTACCCACCCCGGCACCATGCCTTGGCGCTGAAGCTCGTTCTGCCGGAAGGAGGCGGCTTGGGGAAATGGCCGGCGAGCATCTTGACCTGTCAAGCGACTCACTTCCCGAGGAACGCGTCGGCGCGCGGCGTGAGCAGCGGTTCCTTGGCGTTCACTTCGTATGTTGCGGGGTGTACACAAGAATTTATGTCAACAGCGACGGGAGTGCCTACGAGGGGCGCTGCCCTCGTTGCTCGCTTCCGGTGCAGTTCAAAATAGGCAAGGACGGAACCGACCGCCGATTCTTCAGTGCCTATTGAGTCGTTTGGCGAATTGCGGTATGCTTCGCGCCCGAAGTCGAAGTCGCTCATCTATTCCCCTTTCGCTCATCCTTTCCCTTTTCGCTCATCCTTTCCCTTTTCGTTTGTTCATGGACTTTGAAATCCAACGTTGCACTCGGCATTGCGCCGCGACGGGGCGCGAGCTGCTTCCCGGTGAGACGTTCTACTCGGTGCTGATGGAGAAGGGTTCGAACGTGGAGCGTCACGACTACAGCGTCGAGGCGTGGACCGAGCCTCCCCACGACGCCCTCGGATGGTGGAAGTCCCAGGTGCCCGACCCCAAGACCCAACGCAAGCAGTGGGCGCCAAACGACGTGATGCTGCGGCTGTTCGACGAATTGAGCGACCAACCATCGCGGGCCGACGTGCGTTACGTGCTGGCACTGCTGCTGGTGCGCCGCCGCGTCTTGCGCCTGGAAGACACGGAATTGGAGGAATCGGCCGGTGACGAAACCATGGTGGTCTACTGCCCCCGGCGCGATGAAACGTATCGCGTACCGGTGGTTCTTCCGGATGCTTTGCGGGCGGAAGAGATCCAGAGCCAACTTGCCCAATTGCTGGAATAGGCAACGCCATGAATCACGCGCCCTTGCGGCTCGCCTTGCTCATCGTTCTTGGGCTGTTCGCCCTAAGTGGAGCGAGCTGCCGGAACATGGTGCATCCGTTCGCCCAGCCAACGGTGCGTGTCTTGCCGCCCACCGCCACGCTGGAGCAGGTCATCGCCGTGGTGAATGGGAACAGCGCGGGCATCCATGCGTTCTCGAGCACGGAGGCCTCGATTTCGAGCCCGGGTATGCCCACACTTCGTGCCAACATGGCCTTCCAGCGTCCCCGACGATTCCGGCTTCGGGCTCAAACGGCCATGACCGGGGCGGAGGTCGACCTGGGAAGCAATGACGAGTTGTTCTGGTTCTGGGTGCGGCGCAGCGAGCCGCCCGCAGTGTACTTCTGCCGGCACGATCAGTTCCCCACGAGCCATGCCCGGCAGGCAATTCCCATCGAACCGAGCTGGCTGGTCGAGGCTCTGGGGGTGATCGAATTCGACCCCGCGCTACCGCATCAGGGGCCTTACCCCTTGCCGGGCGACCGATTCGAGGTGCGCACGGTGCGCGAAACGCCGCACGGCCCGGTCACTCGAAGCACGGTGATCGACGCAATTCGCGGTTGGGTGGTCGAACAGCACGTGTACGATGCGATGGGCCAGCGGCTGGCAACGGCCGTTGCGGAGCAGCACCGCCGCGACCCGCTTACGAATCTGGTGCTGCCCCGCGTCGTGAGAATCGATAGCCCTCAGGCGCAGTTCTCCATGCGGATCAACCTGGGAAACGTGCAGATCAACCGTCTTGCGGGCAATCCCGCCGAACTGTGGTCGATTCCGCGTTACCCGGGCGCGGCCCTGGTCGACCTCGGCGCGCCGGCCACTCCTTCGGGCCCCGGTTACCCGCAGCCCGATATGCTGGAAACAACGCCCGCCCACGCAAGTTGGTAACCGTGTAAGCGTTTACTACGGGTACTTGACCGTGCAGCCGTAGGCTGGGGTCTTGGGCACGCTGATCTCTTCGTCAGCGAACAGTTCCGTGAGCGCCTGGTCCACGTAGTTCAGGGCGGTGCCTTCCTGAAGCTTAGCGCCGCGGGGGTCGTCGTCGATGGCGCCCTGATAGACAATCGTGTGGTCCTTGTCCAACACGAACATGTGTGGCGTGTTGGTGGCGCCGTACAGTTTGCCCACCTCGCCGCTGCTGTCATTGAGCACGGGGTAGGGCAAGCCGAATTTTTCACGGTTCTGCTTGTCCTGCTCCTGCGTCTCGTAGTGCGTCGAGTTGATGGCCAACCAGACGACATCCTGTTCCATCCACTTTTCGGCCAGTGCCTGCATGTTCTTTGCATTGTAATGCCGAATGGGGAATGGGCAGGACCAACTGGTCCATTCCAAGACAACCACCTTGCCCTCGAAGTCCGAGAGCGATACCTCCTCACCGTCCTGATCTTGGAGGGTGAAACCTTTAACCTCGTCGGCGGCTGCGCGCATTCCGAGCATGACGACCATCGCCGCCACCAGTGCCGATACCACAAACTGCTTTTTCATCTCCACACTCCTTGAAACTGACAAAAGGTTGCCTCACCACGGAACGTTCCGCCTGGTACGCCCCAGCGGGCCGTGGTGCCGTAGCCGGCTATCGAACCGGCTGCGCACAGGTATTATATGTTGCAAGGCAACCCCTTTACGAACGGGTTTCACTCCCCCCGATAGGCGGAACAACGGGGTTGGCTGCTTGTATAGTTCGACGTTCGAAGTTCGACGTTCGACGTTCGAAGGCCCCTTGGCGGCGATCGCGGCGGCGGGTATGCTACCGCTGGTATTGTCCCTGCCAGCAACGCGGAACACGCCATGTCTGAGAAACGAAAGCCGCAACGTCGCGTCGCGTTGGCCTATCCGGTGGCCGTGCCTTGGATGGCGCTGTTCATGCGGGGCGTGGCCGACTATGCCGACCGGCACGGCGGCTGGACCATCCTGACCAGCCCACCCACCTTAGCCGGAGCCGAAGAGTACGCCATGAGCATCCGCACGCTCCGCGGCTGGCGCGGCGACGGCGTGATCGCGGCCATCAGCACGCCGCAGGAAGCCCGCACTGCTCGGCGCCTTGGCATTCCGGTGGTCAACTTGAGCGGGGCCTTGGAAAAGACGGGTCTGCCGCGGGTGATGATCGACCATTACACCATCGGCCGGCTAGCGGCTGAGCACCTGCTTCAGCGCGGGTTCCGCAACCTGGCCTACTGCGGCACGAAGGGGCTGCTCTATTCCCAACTGCGTGCCGAGGGGTTCGCCCACGTGGCCCGGGCTGCCGGCGCGTCCTGCACCACGCTGGAAACGCCCGGCCATTTCCGGTCAGGCACCACCTGGCAAAGGCACACGGCGCCGCTCGAACGCTGGCTCCAGCGGCTGAAGCTTCCTGTAGGCGTACTTGCCATCCACGATTATCGTGCGCGAGTGATCGTGGAATTGTGCCACGCGCTGGGGCTGAACGTCTCGAGCGAGGTGGCGGTCGTGGGTGTGGACAACGACCCGACCGTATGCGAGTTCTGCCGTCCCACCCTCACCAGCGTGTCGCGTAACGCATGGCGGAACGGCTATGAGGCCGCGGCCATGCTCGACGTGCTCATGTCGGGCAAGAGCCCGCCGCGCCGCGACGTACTCATCGCGCCCGACGGCGTTGTGGCACGCCAATCGACCGCTACGGTGGTCGTGGAGGACCCGCTCGTGGCGGCCGCAGTGCAGTTCATGTGCGATCATCTAACGGAACGCATTGGGATTGTGCAGGCGGCGGAGTACGCAGCCATTTCTCGCCGCCATTTGGAACTGCGGTTCCGCCGCAAGTTGGGTTGTACGCCGATGGAGTATCTTTGGCGGCTTCGGGTCGATCGGGCGAAGAATCTGCTCGCCCACCCCAAACGCATGAAGCTCGATCAGGTGGCCAAGGCGTGCGGGTTGAACGGCTCGGAGCGGCTGCGGTCTGTGTTCAAGCGCATCACCGGCCAAACTCCGATGGAGTACCGGCGCAACGTCGATTTTGCCGCCCCGGCGGTGAAGAAGAAGGGCTGAAGCGGCCGGTGGCTGGAAATCCTCGCGGGCTGTGCGAATTATTCTGGGATGCCGGTTGTACGAGAGGGCCGGTATCGCGGAATTGTAACCTTTACAATTGCTTTGCGTTGGATCGTGGGCCATACTATGGTAGCGTTGCGTTGGCCGCAAACTACGGCCGCCGCGGTAACCAACCCATGGAACACACGCAGGTAGAGCCCTGCCGGGCCACCGGCCGACCAGCGCTTTCTTCCTTTGGCACGGCGCAAGCCGTCCGGTATTGCAGCCGGAAGACCGGGCGGCTCGCGCCGCTCCGCTAGCATTCCTTTGTAGCGGCACGGCGCAAGCCGTCCGGTATTGCAGCCGGAAACCGGGCGGCTCGCGCCGCTCCGCTAGCAAAATGCCGTCAAATGGCGGCTCGCGCCGCGCTACGCCCTGCCGGCGGCGAGGGCCATGTCTTCCAGGCCAAGACGTTTCATCTTCTTGTAGAGCGTGGTGCGATTGATGCCCAGCGTCTCGGCGGTGGCCTGGCGGTTCCATTCGTTCGACTCGAGCGTTTCGAGGATGATCTGACGCTCGGGCGCTTCGAGGGCCTGCTTCAAGCTTCGGGATCCGATGGGCTCAACCCGAACCGGGGCGCCGAGGGTCAGTTCCCTCGGCAGATCGTTCAGATCGATCATTTCCTGCTTGCCCAACAGTACGGCTCGCTCCACGACATTCTGCAATTCCCGCACGTTTCCGGGCCAGGAATATCGCTGCAAGGCGACTGCGGCCTCGTCGGAGAACTTTCGGAGCGGCCTGCCGTTTTCGCGGCAAACGTCTTCGAGGAAGTGGCGGGCCAGCAGGAGGATGTCGGAAATCCGCTCGCGCAACGGCGGTAATTCGATGTTGATGACGTTGATGCGATAGAACAAGTCCTGCCGGAAGCGGCCCTCGGCCACCGCGGCGGCCAGGTTCTCGTTGGTCGCCAGGATGAGGCGGGTATCGACGCCGAAGGTTTTTGTGCCGCCGACCTGCTCGAACTCGAAGTCTTGCAGGACGCGCAGGAGTTTTACCTGCATGCTGGG
>SKZG01000089.1 GCA_007127495.1 Planctomycetales bacterium | reverse complement strand
TTCGCCTTTCGATTATCTAGGGGCGTGCCTGTTCCTCCGAAAGGCGCCGGAAATAATGTTCGATTTCTAGTTCGTACTTTGGCAAGAACTGCTCCGGCGCCATCTGGAGCAGTTGCTCTCGCTGCCGTTGGGGCAATTGATTCCACAATCGCTCCATGGCGTGCAAGGTCCGCCAAGGATCGGGGCGCTCCTCAATGGATTCCGCTGCACCCGGCTTGTCGGTCGCTTCACGAGCCGGCGCCTGCGTCGGGTCGCGATCGGCATCGGGTGGCTCGCCTGTTGCCGGGCTCGACTGCTGATCCATTGACGGGGCCGCCTGCGGGGCGCCTTCGGCCGATGCCAACGCCTGATTACGAGCCTGCTCCAGAAGGATATCGAGCTGCTTGACGATGTGCTCCTGCATGGCGGTTGTTTGCTCGTCAGTCGCCTCCTGCGCGAGTCGGGATTGCACGTCGCGCATCCGTTGGGCGACCTCCAGCAGCGGGTGCGCGTCCTCGGAAACCCTTTCCTGCTCGCCCGGCATCACGACCAAGCCAAGGGTCAAGTCGGCAAGCTGCCCCTGTTCCTTGGCGAGACGTTCGACTTGCCCTTGAAGTCCATTCGAGGCCGGATTCCGTCCGGGGGCCGATTCGGCCAGTTCCGCCGTGCGGCGGTTGAGGTCCTGCTGAAGCAGCTTGAGCAGCTTGACTTCGGCGGCGGGAATGGGTTCACCGACGGGATCGCCGTTCGCGCCGGTTCCCGCATCGCCGGCGATGGGGGCCTGCGACGGGTCGGCCGGATCGGTCTGAAAGGCTTCGAGCAGCATGGCCAGTGTGTCGCGCGCCCGGATGGCCGCTTGTTGCGTTTCGTTGCCGGTTTGGTGCTGCCGAAGACGCGTTGCAACCTCAACCATGTACTCGGCCGCCCTGTCGAGCACTAGTTGCACGGTCTCAGCCCCGATGAGCTTACCGCGGAGCTGTTCCGTATCGCCCTGGATGGCGAGTTGCAGGCCGACGAGATCTTGAAGATCGGCCAGGTGCGAGCGAGTCAGGCCGCCGGGCGAATCGGCCAATCGGTCGAATTGGCGCGCCTCGTCGATAACTCCCTGCTCCGCGTCGTGAAGCTCTCGGACGGCGTCCTCGAGACGTGCAAGTTGTTCAGCGACCAATTCGGCCTGTGCCATCCGGCGTCGGGTTTCAAGCTGCCGGTAGGCCAGTTCAAGTAGTTCTTGCGCCTGGGCGGCCTGTTCGGCCCCGGTGGCGGCGCGTTCGGAGGCCGCGTCCCGCGCCGCAGCGGCCATCTTTTCGCCCGCTTGCGCCACCGACCTTGCCGCTTCCTGCGCCAACAGACGTGCCAGGCGGCGCGCGGCGCGCGAGGCTTCTTCGGCCAGGCCCGATTGCCGGTCGCCGAGCGTTTGGAGCCGGCGGCGGCTTTCGGCCGTCTGCGCCGCCTCGCCGCGTTCATCTTGCGCGGCATCGTGGAAGCCGGCGGTCGTATCGGCCTGCCGGCGAAGCATGTCGGCCAGTTCAGTTTCGATTTCGCGCAGTCGGCTGATCAGCCTCTCCAATTCGTGCTCACGCCGGTTTGCCAGGATGTCGAGCACATCCTGGAGTGCTGCGCGGACCTGCCGCTGGACCGCGACGGCCTGACCGATGTGATTCTGCTCTAGGTGCGTCCCCGAGGTGCGCATGAGGCCGCTGATGGAGCGGCGCCGGATTTCGTCCACGGCGTCGGCAATCGTATCGGCTGCGAGGGGGTCGGTGCCGGCGAGGTCTCGGGCCACCTGGTTCATGTCAGCGCCCATCCGGTCGAGTTGCCGCGCCAGTTCAGTTTGGGCGACTCCGAGGACGCGGAGGTCGGCAACGTCGGCGGGGGGCAAATCGCGCCGGTCGCGACCCATCGTGCGCCGACTCGACTCCTTCGTGCGGGCTCCAAGATCCTCCTGTTCGCGTAGGATCCGTCCGACCTCATGGTAGAACCGGCGGTAGTTGTCCCACCGGCCCAAGTCCTTCAGAATGCCATCCAAGGTATCCATGACGCGGTCTTGGTATGCGGCGGCGGCCAATAGCGAACTGCCGACGGCCGGGTCCGCCGGCCAGCTTGCACCGGGGGGCGCCCCCTCGGCCTGGGCTGACTTGATGGCCGTCGTCAACTCGTGCCGGATGGGAGGCAAATCGTCACGCCCCGCACGCTCGAGTTCCGCCAACAGCGACTGCATCCGCCGTCGCACGTCGGGGCGGTCCAAGCGGTTATTGTCCAAGTCGGTCATCAGCGCGGTCACGTATCCGGGTATGCTATCGCCCTTGCCGGTCAACTCGTCCTCGATCCGGCGTTGGGTCAATTCGGCCGCCTGCAGGTGGTCGAGGTCGGGCCGAGAAAGCTCCGCAAGTTCCCCGAGGCGGACGGCAAGTTCCGCGACCCGGCCGCGCGCGCTGCGCTGCATTTCCAGCACACGGCGAAGTTCAGCGACAATCAGATTCTGCCTCGCGGCAAGGCGGTCGTCCAGTTCGCGTCGTGTGATGATGCTCAACCGCACCGGGGGGCTCACTCCGGATGCCGGCTGATAATCGTCCGCCGTTGCGGTCAGGATCCATTGAGTACCCGGCTGCAATTGAAGAGGCTCGAGTGCCCAGCGCGTTTCGACAACGCGATGATCGCCGGGGCTGTCCAGCGGCGACCGCCGCCCGTCGGCAGCCGGCGGCGCCTCTGGGAGCCCCTCGTACAAGACCAATGTGCCTTCTGCGTCGCCCGAAAGGAGGGATTGCCCTTCCGGCAAGCCCCCAGCGGATCCACGTCGATGCCGCAAACTGATCCGCCGGACGGCAAGATTGTCCTTGGCAACGACGCGCACCGGTATCACGGCCTCCGGGGTGACAAACAGACTTGCCGATGGCTGCTCGATCGTCACGGTGGGCGGAGGGTCGGGCACGACTTGGAGATCCCACGGCGGGGTCTCGCTGCGCAATCCATCACGATCGGCCAACTCGAACCAATACGCGCCCGGGGCGTCAATAGCCGGCTCCGATTCGCCAGGCGCCGGAATGCGAAAACGCAGGCCGCTCTCGTCAAGGATTGCGGCAATCGGCTCCCGGTCGTCCAAGTGCAGCAGAAGCGAATCCAGCGGTTTGTTGGCCCGGCCGGAGATGGCAAGCGTTGAGCCCTTGAGAATCCGAAGGTGCTTTTCCGCCGTGTGCGGCGGGAAACCGGAGTACCCGGGCGGCGAAAGCCGCAACGCGAGTTCTTCGATGGCCGGCGGCTCAGCGATCGCCACTTCGATCCAAGGCATGGAATGGTCGTCGCCTCCGACCGCGCGGTAGGCGAACGGCCGCGTGACGCTTTCGCGGCGGGCGAACGCTATCGCGGGGTTGCGCCGCCGCATCGGTTCGCGCTGGACCGTGGTCGATCCGTCGGGCAGAAGAAATCGATACTCGATCTGCAAGTCGTCGGGCAGCCGGGCACCGGCTTGGTCGATGACCTCCACTTCGAAAACCTGCCCGCGCGCAACACGATCGACCGGGGCACCAAGCTCAAGGTGCGTGTGCCGAGGCCATTCCGGGGGCGCCACGGGGTTGGCGAGCCGGGCAACGGCGATGCGGGCGGAAACCGGATCGAGAGCAGCTCCGCCGGCTGCCACCACGCATGCGGCAACGGAAATCCCGGCCAAGCGCAGCGCGGCGCGTGGATCGAGCGCCGCCGAAAAGTGGAGCCCTCAGACCTTACGCCATGTGTGGTCGATGACAGCGCGCCGCATCGCGGCAGAGCCGGCCGTGGGCTCGTCGTCCCGCTGGTCGAGAAACTCCAGCGCACACGCCAATTGGTCGCCCAACTCTGGGAAGTGTCGCTTCAGTTGCAGCGCCAACTCGGCATCGGCAAGATGCGTTGCCAACGGCTGCCACAGGCAACGATACGCCACCCAGCCGAACACGCCGACCAATGCCAGCGAACTGAGGACGCGCATCCCCGGGTCATGCAAGCGTAACAGGTAGTCAATCGTCCCCAGCGCGACGATCGTCCCAACCACCGCGGCAACGGTCGCGCTCACACCATACACCAACAGCAGTTGGCGAAGGCGGCCGCGGAGCTGATCGATCTTCTGTTGCAACGGATGCATGGGTCCCTCTCCCTCCATTTTACACCATGCCCCCAAGTTTGCGTAGAACCCACTCGCCAGTGAGCACTAACAAGAAGACGAACAACAGAGGCCATTGGTTCCAGAGCGGCCTGGGCGGCAGCGGCTCAACCGACACCTGTCGGCCGGGTGGAAGGTCGCGCGGCAATCGGGCCGCGGTTGGGGGGGTATACACTTTGCCTCCGGTCATTCGGGCGGCCTGCCGGATTGCTGACAGATCGGTTTGGGTGCGTTCGAACTCACCCGGCTGGGCCGCCACCGAGAAGTTGAGCGACGGGGCAGCGTCGGGCAGGGCGGGCGCAGCCACCCACGCATGATACGCCCCAACGCCCGGCCGCATGAGAGTCGCCTCGAAGGTAGCCCGGTGCGCGGCCGTACGTTCCAGCGCAATCCGTTGCGTCCGATGTCCCGCATGTTCCACAACGACGGTCACACCGTCATCTTCTGCCGGGGCCAAACGCTCGTCGAGAAATCGGACTCGCAATCGGACCGGCTCGCCGTGAGTGTACTCGCGACGATCGCTCGTGAGCACGGCATCCCGGCCTTCGGCGGTCAATTTCGACCGGGCAAGGTAGCGAATCATCTGCACCCAATACCGCTGGAAGAACATATCGCCGGCGCGCCATCGCCACCGCCACGTCTCATCGGTAGCATGCATGACCACCTTGCCCGAACCGACATACTGCAAGCAGATGATCGGCAGGGGCTGCCCTTCGCTATCGGTTTCACTCGGATGGACAGCCAGCACCCGCACGCCAGGCTTAAGGTCGGCAAGTTCGGCGAACCAGTACACTGGCGCCAGGTTTTGCCATATTCTCGCATTCTCGCTGGGGTCGAGCCCCAACTGCATTGGCGGGCTCAATAGTCCCAACTCGGTGGGCCGTATCTGAAACCCTTCGGTGATCACTTCATCGCTCCTGGGCAGCCGCACCGATCGGGGATTGCTGGGGAACAGACGCGCCAACGGGGTATCGCGATATGCGGCCGGCATGAACTGCGGCCCCGCGATGAAAACGATCGCACCGCCCTGGCCGGGACGATCGACAAATTCCGCCACCCCTTCGAGCATGGATTGGCTGATCAAAGCCGGATTCACGTCGCCGAAGATGATCACATCGTACGAGAACAACTCCTCGCGCCGCAGGGGGAACGGTCGCAGCACCGGCTCATCGGCTTCCGCGCCGCCGTCCTGGCGCACCAGTTCCCGGTCGGCTTGCTGCAAAACGGCGTGCAACTGGATGCTCGCTTCCGCGCGTGTGAGCACATTCCACAAGTAACGGAACTCGAAACTCGGGTAGTCTTGCACAAGAAGCACGCGAATCTTTTCGTCGCTGACCGTCACGCTCCGCTGCTGCCGATTGTTGTCTGTTTGAAGTTCGCCCTCGAGCGGCTCGGCTTCGAGGATGTATTGGAACTGGCCGACCGACTCGGGCTGGTGCGTCACACGAACCGTTTGCGTGCTGCCGTCGGGCCCCAAGGTGATTGTCTGTTGTGCGAGCGGCTCCTTAATGCCCTCTTGTCGCAATACGAGGTTCACTTCCTCGCCCGCGAAGCCGGAAGCGGTCAGCCTGGCCTCGAAGCTCAGGATGTCGCCGACGAATACCAGGTCATCGACCAGAAGGTCGGTAAGCTTCACGTCGCGCACCGGTTTGTCGTCGCCGATTCCGATCAGGAATAGGGGCACTCCGCGACGAGTGGCCGAGCCGGCGCCTTCCTCCAGGGGGGCGCCGTCCGTCGTGATGCCGTCGGTAAATGCCACGATGGCGGCCGGGGTCGTTCCTCGCAGGTCGTCCAGGATCGTGCGCACTGCGTCGCCCAGGCGTGTCGAACTACCCGTCGCTTCCGTCGCGCGCAATTCCTCCACAATCGTATCGAAGTCGGTTGCGGCCGCTGCCCGCGTGCCGGAGGGCGTATCGGCGAGGTAATAGAAGCGGAGTCGGTATTCCCCATGCAGGGCGTGCAGGAGTCGGCTGTCCTGGTCGAGAAGGAGAGCCCGAGCAACGTTCCAGCGGGTCGGTTCGACAGAGGACGAGTCGAGCCGCGCTAGCCCGTCGCGCAGATTCGCCGCGATGTCGTCGTTCACACGGTCGGCGATTGTCATGCTCGCCGAGTTGTCCAGCACGACGGCCACGTAAGGCAAACCGGTACGCTTCAACGACAGGGAAACCTGGGCAAGCATCACCAGCAGAATGGCCACGAGCACAAGCCGCATGCCGGCCAGAGTCATACGCAGCCAGAGCGGCGTCCGCCGATTCTCGCGCAGGTAAATACCGACAACATAGGCTGCGGCAAGTGCCATCAATAGGAAAGTTGCCCATGCCGGGAGCGGCCACAGGAAGTCCAAGGCCCAAGCCGTGCCTTCGCCCGCCTCGGCATCGATACGGAGCCATTGCTCCAACCAGTAGGGTAACGTGCCGCTCATGATGCCACCTGATATCCGAATCGCCACGCAAGGAGAGTTTCCAGTAGCAGCAAACCGAGCGCGCCGGCAAGCAATGCGATGTGCAGTCGCCCGTGCCCACCCCTCAAAGAAACGGTTTTCGGACGTTCCGGTTCCTGCCAGGTCGTCTTGTACTCAAAAGGAACTCCTGGCCATACCTCCTCTCGGAGCCGGTCAACACCGATCTGGACCAACTCACTTTCCGCAATGTCGATATTGACTGCAAAAAGCATCTCCTGTGCTTCGGGAGCGACGGTGCGGACGGCGTACATGCCGCTTTGCCACGTGTCGGCGAAGGTCCAGTCGCGCTGGTTCCCGAGCCCGCTCAGCCGGACCTCGCGCCGGTCGCCGTCGGGCGTGCGCACCTCGACGGAGCTTATCCCCCCGGCTGCCGCGACGATTCCTCGTAACGGAGAGCCGGTGGTCGTATTTCGGCCCGTTATCCGGCCGGCAAGGCAGAATGCGAGCATTTCCTGCACGAGCGGGACAAAACTGGGCAACAAGGGCATGGGGGTCCACGAGGTATCGGCCGACGTCGCCACCAGCACAACCCGTCCGCGGCCGAACGGCTGCTCCACGATCAGCGGGTCGCCGCCGGGCAGCCGCAACACCACGCGGGCCGAGCCCCGCTCCGGCACGTCGAGGCGCACGTGCCGATCGACGGGCGTGGTCAGGAGTCCCGCCTGCTCCACACCCCGGAATGCATCGAGCATTGGGTGCCGATACTCGAGCGGATCGAGGCGTCCTTTGGGCGATTCGACCGCCGGACCCAATACGGCCGGAAGCAGCCGATTCTCTTTCGTTGCGCCGGGCCCTAACACGCGGTTGTAACGGTCGGGCATCACCAGGTTGCCCATGAACAGCAACAAACTGCCACCGCCGCGCACGTAGGCGCTCAGCACGTTGGCTTCGCCGGGCGTGAATTGTGCGACGTTGCATAGGGCAAGGGCCTCGTAGCCGGACAAATCGCGTTCCATCAGCGCACTTTCCGGGGCCACTTCGACTTCGACTGGGGTTGATAGGCCGCGATCATC
>SKZG01000232.1 GCA_007127495.1 Planctomycetales bacterium | reverse complement strand
GTGGGAGGCAAGGAGTTCCATGCACATCGAAGTGATCCCCCTGAGTGAACTGCAAACCGACGCGTCGGGTTTGCTGGCCAGGTGCTGCGATTCGGGCGAGGTGGTCGTCGTCGAACTGCCCGACCACCGGTTCGTTGCCATCCAGCCGCTGGAAGCCGATGACCAGGACGATTCCTTGATAAGCGATCTGATTGCGACCAATCCGTCATTTCGAGCCTTGATCGAACGATCGGCCCGTTCCCGGCGAAAACCGTTCCGTGCAAGCGCGTAGCGCGCACTGGCAGCCCGCGCCTCTCCGCGAGTGGACGATACCGCCCCCGCGCCGTGTGCGGGCGTGGGCGGGTTCAGCGTCATGTCGTGTTGGCGTCAACCGTAGCGTGCGCGTGGGTGAACCCGGCTGTGGCGTGGCGCACAAACCGCAGCGCCGCTTCAACGCGTCATGGGGCGCGGCCATGCATCCGCCGGCCACGAACAGCCGGAACCACTTCAACAAGGCAACTCGGGAGAATTGCGTGAAACAACTGATTCGAATCGCCTTCATGGTTTCGGTGGTCGCGTGCGGCAGCCCGATCCCGGCGGAAACGGTCGTCTTGTACGATTCCCAGGAAGGTACAGCGCTCGATCAGCAGGGCTGGGCCTACGTGACCCGCCCCCTGCTAGTCGCCAAGGCGCAGCGGTCGTTTTCCGAAGGTTCGACCCGGCTCGACACCACGCCCCTGATGAGCGAGTGGGCCGGGTTCCTCAGTCGAGTCCCCGTAGGCAGTATCCGCTTTAGCCATCCGCGCATGCCCGAGTTGGACCGCGAGGCCGGGTTTACGCTCCGGTTTCAGGTGCGCGTGGCCGAGGAAAGGCACACGAGCAACGACCGCGCAGGATTCGCCGTGGTGGTTGTGAGCAATGATTTACAAGCGGTCGAGCTGGGCTTCTGGACCGACGAGGTTTGGGCGCAGTCCGGCCCGAACCGACGAAACCCTGGCGAACCACTGTTCACCCGAACGGTCGAACTCACCAGGATCGATACCGCGGAGATGGCGCTTTACGAGCTGCGCGTTTCAGGCGACAGCTATTCGCTGCAGTCGAAGGGTCGTGAATTGCTCGGCGGTCCACTGCGAGATTACTCGGCCCATTGGCATCCGGTGTACAGCCAGACCAATACCATCTTTCTGGGTGATAATACAAGCCGTGCGTCGGCCGTGGTCGAGATTGCTCGTGTGGAGGTATCGACCGATACGGCGCCTTAGGCCGGATTGTTTATCTACGCCGTTTGCTGACGGGCGCCCCCGATGCGTCCCCTATGGGTTCTTGCCGATGAGATTCAGCTCGGCCCGGGCGAGAGATTCCAGCGGCGAACCGGGCTGGGCGTCTGTCACGGCGGACTGAAAGAACTGTGCCGCGTCCTCGGGACGGTTCAGGTGTAAAAAACGCAGACCGAACAGATAAGCGAGAGGCCCGCGCAGGGTAGGATCGAGCGATGGGGCAACGCCGGCCCAGCCCATCCTGTTGCTCAGGCCCTTCCACGTCAACGCCAACGGCAACACGTCCCGCCGGCTCAGCTTACCCGAATAGTAGGCTGCGTAAAGATCATCGGCCAGCCGAACCATCAGAGATTCCTGCTCGGGCGACAAGCGGGTATTGGTGAGCATCTGATCCACCGCAGCGACGAAAACCGCTCCCGCAGCACTGCGAATCAGATCGTCCGGCGGCAACTCTCGCAAGGCGATCTGTCGGGCCACCGCGCGGCCGTGCGGACGTGCGAAGGCCTGCCGCATGACAGACGCAATCATCGCCGGCGTGAGTTCGGACATGAAGGTATTGAGGAATCCCTTGACCAGCGAGGGATTGATCTGCCAACCGGCTCTGCGGGCCGCCCTTTCCATAATCGAATCGACTCTCTGGGCCGAGAGTTCTTCCGCGAGCGATGCCAAGACCAAAGCCATCGCGAAGCCTTCCATGGTGTGGGTGCTGGACCAGTCGTAGGCGGAATGCTCGCCGGGCGCGCCCTCGCGCCAAGCCTGTCGGGATGCAGCCAAGTCGCCACGGCGCTCGTAGGAGAACCCGCGCAGGAGGCACGCAGCCGCGTGGTGTTGGTAGTTGCGGCTCTCCAGGGGCTGCAGGCGAAAGAACTCCGCTAGATCTTCGTCAGCCTTCTCCCACTGATCCAACGCGACGTGGATGCGTGCCCGCTCGACCAGCAGCGGCAAGTGTTGCTCTCGGTAGACGCCGGGCCGAGTGTACAAGCGGCGGTCCAACTCTTTCAGGGCGCGATGGTTCTCGCCGTTCAGACGCAAGAGCCACGTATAGGTCTCACAAATCTGGAACCACCGAAAGCCCTTGTCTTCGGTCAGGGAAGGATGCTCGCCGAGTAGGGTCTCAGCCAACGCGAGCGCGCGTTTCCTGTCGCCCTCTAGCTCGTAGGCGCGGCACAGATAGAGGCGGGTCAAGTCGTGGTCGGACCAACCTCCACTTGGTCCAGCCGCTCCAAAGAACTCCTGGACCCGGTCAGAGCGCGTGAGGTCACGAAGCCGATTGGGCTTGTAGACAAACCAGTTGACCCCGCCCACGCGCGGCCGGAGCCGATTGCTGAGTTCGACCGGGATCAGCAGTTGAAGCTCTTCTCGGGTGTACTGCCACGAGAGGCCTTCGAAGACGGCATAGGCCTCGTCGAGAGCCTCTTCCCGCAGATGCATCGCCCACAGGTGGCAGCGGGCCACCAGCGGCCATCGTGTTCCGGATTCGCCGGCTACTTCCTCCAACAGTATTCTTGCTTCCGCCGGTTGCTTCTGGGCGATCAGGCAGAGTGCCTGTTTGACGCGAGCTTCCTGTCCGAATTCCGAAGCCCCGGACTCGATCGCCTGCTTCTGGTATTCCGCCAAGGCGTCGAAAAATTCGCCCTGTGCGTACAGGCTGTCTCCCCGTTCCAGCAGGCTGGCAGCGGGCGTCAGCGGTTGCTCGCTGGCTCGCAGACGCGTCAGCGGCACGCCCCGCGGCCACTCGAGACCAAATACCCGGTCGTCGTGATCGATCACCGGAAAGACGTGCCAAAACGCCAAGGGCTGACGATCGTTGATCTGAAAGCTGAGCCGATCCCCGTCGCGGCTGGCAACCAAGCGTAGCGGACCCTGCGGCACGGGAATGTAGTCTACACGCAAGGGAACCTCATTTTGTAGAATCACAGCCCTGACCTCCCCCCGGCGTTTCTGAACCGACTCGAAGGTGTTCGCGGTCTCCTTGGTAGACCGATCTCGTCCGATCGGTGGGACTTCCAGCAGGAATGCATAGCCCCGGTCTTTCTTTCCTGTGCGGGAGTCGGCGCCCAGCAGCAGTCCCAAGCGGCTGGCGGAGGTCCACGACTGGTGAAACTCTGCCTCCAGACGCACCCTGCCTCGGCAAGCGGTGCGACTGAGCACCGTGCCGCCCCCGGAAACCAAGCCCTGATCCTGAGAATCGACCAGCGCGGGGTCAAAAACCGATTCCCAATCGACAAAAGGGGACTGCATTTCCATCAGCGGCTGCCAGGCAGCCAGCCGCGTGTCGAGCTTTGCGCGTAATGTTTCCGCCAGGTCGACGTCGCGTGCGGCCAGCAGTTCTAGATTGGCTTCGATGTGCGTCACGTCGCTGGCTTGCAGTCGCGGCTGCTGAATCGAAGCCTCGATGGAGGCGGCGAACCGCTGATGCATTCGCACACGCAATTCCTCGGTCCGGCCGGGTGCCAGCAGACGCAGCCGGTCGATGGCCGCTTCCAGATCCGCCAGGCGCGCCGGCGTCCATTCGGCGGCCTGCTGACCTCGGTCGATGCTTCGCTCGATTTCGGCGATCTGCCGAGTCCGCAGGGCAGAATAGCCGGATACGAGCGCCGCCACCGTCAACACCAGCGTGAGGGCTACGGCGATCGGGTGGCGGCGAACCTTTCGCCACACCTTGTGTGCCACGCCCTCGCGCCGCGCCAGGATCGACTCGCCGGCACAGAAACGGTCCAGGTCGGCCGCCAAGTCGGGCGCCGAGGCATAGCGGTCGCCGGGCGCCTTGGCCATCGCCTTCAGGCAGATCGTTTCCAGGTCTCGGTGGATCTTCGGTGCGAGTTTGCGAAGCGAAATCGGCTCTTCGCTTTGCACTTTCCAGAGCACTTCGCCCGCTTCCCCATTGAATGGTGCCTCGCCCCCTAACAACTCGTAGAGGATCGCACCGAGGGAATAGATGTCCGACGCCGGGCCGATCCGGTCGCGGTGGCCGGCGGCCTGCTCGGGCGCCATGTAGGCCGGCGTGCCGACAATCTGCCCCGAACGGGTCAACTGGCTGTCCTGCGAAGAAGTCGCCTTCGCCAGCCCGAAGTCCATGAGCATCGGTTCGCCCGTCTCGCTCTCGAGCATCACGTTGCTCGGCTTCAGGTCGCGATGCACCACGCCGTGCTGGTGCGCATAGCCGACCGCGCGGGCGAGGGCAGCGACGATTTCGGCGCAGCGCCGCGCGTGAGGCCGCTCAGCGGCGGCCCACGCCCGAAGCGTCCGGCCGCGGACCAGGTCCATCACGAGGTACGGCCAGCCGTCGACCTCCCCCACTTCGTGGATGGAGCAGATGTTGGGGTGTCGCAGCCGGGCGGCGCTGCGGGCCTCGCGCAGGAAGCGGCGGCGACGCGACCGGCTGCGCGAAAGCGGAAGCTTCACCGCCACCAGCCGGTCCAGTCCGCAGTCGAAGGCTTCCAGAACCATACCCATCCCGCCCCGCCCCAACACCCGTACCCAACGGTGGTTCGGCAGCGTCGGCAAGCCGGATGGCAGGCGGCGCTCTTGCTGCGCCTCGGCATCGCACCGTTTGTCTTCCCGCTGGTGCTGGAAAGTAAGCGTCGGCGGCAGTTCATCGGCAGGCTTTGGCTCGGCCGAACTTAAACTTGCCGCGTCGTCCGATCGGACAGTCGACCCCTCGTTCGGGTCGGTCTTTTCCGGGGCCGCCGGCCGCTCCCAAATGGCCGTGGCCGGGCCTTCGGTAGCGGCCGATGGCAGTTCACCGGGACGAGGGCACCGGTTACCGCACTTCGGACACAGCAAGAGGGCCGTGCCAGACAATGGCGTTTCGGCAATTGGGGTGCCGCAGTTCGGGCAGTCCATGTGCGCCTCCACCCTTGGTCGCTTCGCTTTGGTTGCTTCGCTGCGGGAAAACGCAACGCGATGCCCGACGGCAGGTCGGACAGGCGATCCGCCCTTGCGCGATGACTAGTCGGATTTCGACCTTCACGCGGCCCACAATGCGAAGATCGAACACCCAAGCACTCACAAAGTGTCGCATCGACATGGCCTACTGTCAAGGCCTACCTTGTAGCCTTGTTCACGACGTTCTACGGCCGACTCGCAGGAACCGAAGGGAACCTCAAGAGCGGTGGTTTGTAGTGGGACGGGAAATGCCTATGGCCGCCCGTCCGGGCGGTTCCAATGGCGCAGGATCAGCGCCAGCGTCGCAGCCAGGACAAGGACCGCGGCGAGCGTACCGTAGGTAACGGCATCGCTGGCAACCAGTCCGGCGAACACGGGGCCGAAAGCCCCCACGCCAAAGCCCAACGTGAAGCTCAAACCGTAGCACAAACTCCGGCGGTGGCGCGGCACGTATTTGGCCACCAGGCTGTTATAAAGCGGCTGGTGCATGAAGAACAGCGGGGCGAACAGCGCGGCGGCCGCAAGGCGTGCGGTACCGTGCGCAAACCCCATCCACAGCACGCACGGCGCGGTGGCAAACAGGGCCACCGCCAAGAGTCGCTCGAGCGAATGGGGCCGGGCAATGCGCCCCGCGGTATATTGCCCTACGATGCCCAGCACCAACACGCCGCTGGCAAGGTAGTTGCGCACACTTTCCGGGGGCAGGCCCAGGAAGCGAATCTCGGCGGCGTCGAGATACCTCGGCAAGAACGTCAAAATGGCCGCGTACACGAAACCGGCCATGCTCCCCAAGGAAATCAGCAGGGCAAAACAGGGCCAATGCGCCCGGTCTTCAGGATCAAGAACAACCCCCTCGCCAAGGTCCGTCATGCCCTCCAGGCTCAGGTTTTCCGAAGTATGGTGCAGCCGGAAATGGAGCAGGATGGCCAATAGAATGCCGGGGACCGTAAGGCACAGAAAGAAACCGCGCCAGCTCACGCCCAGGCTCAACACAATCGCCGCCAAAAACGGCCCGGCGGCGACGCCGGCGGAACCGAATATCCCATGGTATCCCAGCGCCATCGGCCGGTTCGATGCGGTGGTGTGCAGCGAAATGAGCCCGGCGCCGGCCGGGTGGTACACACTCGCAAAAGTCCCCAACGAAAACATGGCGACGAACATCAGAGCAAGGTCGGACGACCAGAAAGCCAGCATGCAGGCGCCGCTGCACCCCGCCAGGTAGATCAACAGCAGTTGTTTTGCTCCAAACCGGTCGGCGAGCCAGCCGACGGCCAGGGCGAACAGGCCGAACGGCAGGCGGATGGCGCTGCCCAACGCACCGGTGACGCCGGTACTCACCCCAAACTCGAGAGCCACCAATTGCTCGACGCTGGCAAAGGAATGCTCGTAAACGTGGACTAAAGCGTGACAACAGGAAACCAGGAGCACCAGCCGCAACGAGGGGCCGTTCATGCGCGACATGACACCTCCGCAAGGTGCTCCAGCTTCGCCCTCGCCGCGCCCGAATCGATCGCTTCCGCCGCGTGCCGCACGCCCTCGGGCAGGGTTGCCGCTTGCCCGACGGTCCACAGCGCGGCGGCGACGTTCGCCAGGACGACATCGCGAGCCGGCCCGGTTTCGCCCCGCAAGATGGCGCGAATGCGCTCGGCGCTCTCCTCCGGGCCGCGCACCTGAAGCTGGTCGCGCGTCACGTGCGGCAGGCCGAAGTCGGATGGAGTCCATTCCCAGTAGCGCAGCCCGTCCGGCCCGACTTCGGTGACCTCGGTCGAACCGCCCAGCGTCACTTCATCCAAGCCGTCGGCGCCGAAAACGACGAGGGTGCGTTGCGTGCCCAGCAATTCGATGGCTTCGGCCAGCAGCGGCCGCAAGCCCGCCTTGCCCACTCCGAGAAGCTGAAACGGCGCCGAGGCCGGGTTCACCAGGGGACCCAGGAGGTTGAACACGGTTGGGTGCGGTAGCTGCCGGCGCACGGGGGCCACGTGTTTCATCGCCTGATGGTACAGCGGGGCGAAACAGAAGCAGATACCCACCTCCGCCAGGCACTGCTCGACCGTGGGCAAAGGCGCCTCCACGTTGACGCCCAGTTGCGTCAGCACGTCGGACGAGCCGCTACGGCTGGTGACGGCGCGATTCCCGTGCTTGGCAACCGGCACGCCGCACGCGGCGGTCACAATGGCCCCGGCCGTGGAAATGTTGAAGGTTCCCGAGCCGTCTCCGCCGGTTCCCACCACGTCAATGAAGCACCCGGTCCCTCCGCGCAAACACACCATGCACTCGCGCATGGCAGCCGCCGCGCCGGCCACTTCCGGTACCGTTTCTCCCTTGTGGTGCAACGCGCTGAGGAAGCGGGCCATGAGTTCGCCGGGGACCTCGCCGCTCATAATGCGGCGAATGGCCTCGGTCATTTGTCCGACGGAAAGATCCTGGCCGGATTCTATCAATTTTGTGTAGGTTTC
>SKZG01000226.1 GCA_007127495.1 Planctomycetales bacterium | reverse complement strand
TCGGTTGGCTGCACCTCGTCGGTTGGCTGCACCTCGTCGGTTGGCTGCACCTCGTCGGTTGGCTGCACCTCGTCGGTTGGCTGCACCTCGTCGGTTGGCTCGGTCGCGTCAGACGGCTGGACCTCTTCGAAAGTCGAGGAGAGGTCCTCAGTGGGCTCGCCCATCGTGGGCCCGGAGGGCTCAACTTCTTCGGGAGTCGGCGGCGCGTCGTCCTCGGGCTCTTCCTCGGAGGAGTCGGCGTCTGTTGCTTCTGGATCGGCAGGGATCTCCGCTGCGGGCTTCTCCTGCTGTCCATCGTCGGGCGCGTCGGGCTCTTGTGGAGTGGGGGCCTCGGGTTGCAGAAAGCGGACGTCCTTGTTTTCTTCGTAGTATTGCAGCACTTCTTCCTCGGGCACGGCAACCGGGTCGACGAATTCCTCGAACTCGGCCTTGAAATATTGCAGTGCGATCTTTTGGGGCTCGCGGAACGCCGGTTCCGGGACGTCGGGCCGCCATAACCGCCCCTTGTGCTCATCGAAAAAGGCTTGCAGGGTGCGTTCATCGGGACGATCGATTGCGTCCATGAAGTCGACAACGGAAACAGGGAGCAACTCGATCGTTGCCCGCCGATTCAATCGTAAATAATAGTCCCATCGCTGCATTGGCGGCACAGCCCAAAGGCTGGTTTGAAAGGACTGGCGAAGCTGTCGGGCCAGAAGCTCCTTGCGTAACGAGGCGAAGAGCGTGCGTTGTGGTATCCGGTCTCGTGCCAGGATACTTGCCAAATCGCCAACGGAGACCTGCCCTTCCGTAGCCATTTCAAGGAATGAGTTGAGGAATTCGTTGACGGCGCGGTCGTCGACTGTCATGCCGACATCCTCGGCACGCTGGGCGAAGAGCCACGTATAGACGACTTCCTCCTCCGTCGGTGGGCCGAAAAGCTGTTGCACTTGAAAGGTCGCAAACGTGGCGGGCACGCCGCCGGCAGTGAGCGCGCGTTCCAGCACATTCAAGACGACCTGCCGCTGGTACAACAAGCTGCGGACATCGTGCTCGTCCAAATTGCCGTAGCGGCGCGTCGCTACGACAACGGCGTCGGGCGCCGCATCGCCCTGAAACGCCTGGAGTAGGGGATCGAGGAATACGAAAGCAAACATCGCCAGCAAAGTCAGCACGGCGAGCATGGTCTTCTGGTAGCGGCGAAATATGGAAAAAGGACTTGCCATTCCAAGTGGCTCCTGATCTAAGGGGTGATTTAACCAACATCCATGTGGCTTAAAGGGTTATTATAGGGCCGACAGCGACTTCTGCGAAGACCATCGTGCTCTAATTTGCTGATGTCGCCCTTCCGGAAATGCCTTAAATGCCCATATTGCCTATATTTGTAGCAGCAAACATTTCGCAGGCGATTCGATCACCCAAATCAGTGGGGTCATGGATAGCTAAGTTTGTAGGCCGAGCATGGGCCCTTGGGTAATTCTTGAATGGCACCGGGACAAAAACGTCGATTGTGTGTTTCGCGGGGCGTGTTACAATTCCTTTGATCGCAGGCCGTCTCCAAGGCTTGGCTTCCATGGCGGAAAGGTAACGGGGCCCATTTTCGCGGAGAACATCGCGTTTGCCACCACAAGTACCTTCTTCGTTGCCAACACCGGGGAGGTCCACCGTGAACCGTCACCCAGTCCTCAAGGGTGGAGAATACTACCCATAGTAACTTTACAGGCGATGCCGTTAGGGCGGTCCGGGCTCACCAAGTTTGTATCCCTCCGCCGATCCACATTCGCGTACACCTTGTGTGAAAGCTGTTATGATTAAAAAGTCTGCTTCCTCGGAAAACGGCAAGTCTCTGGTGATTGTCGAGTCGCCGGCGAAGGCGCGAACGATAGGTCGCTTTCTCGGTTCCGGATACGACATTCAGGCAAGCATCGGGCATATTCGCGACCTCCCGCAGGGCGCCAAAGAGATGCCGGCGCAGTTAAAAGGGGAAGCGTGGGCGTACCTGGGGGTCAATGTAGACGAGGGTTTCGAGCCCGTCTATGTCATCCCAAAGGAGAAAACGCAGCAGGTTCGCAAGCTCAAGCAGGCCCTGAAGGACTGCAAGGCGGTGTACCTGGCTACCGACGAAGATCGGGAAGGCGAGGCCATCAGTTGGCACCTCTGCGAAGTGCTTCGTCCCAAAGTGCCGGTCCACCGTCTGGTATTCCACGAGATTACCGAGGAAGCGATTCGCGAGGCGCTGCAACAGCCCAGGCAGATCGACGAATGCCTGGTGCGTGCTCAGGAGGTCCGCCGGATTGTGGATCGGCTTTACGGATACGACGTCTCGCCGCTGCTTTGGCGGAAGATTCGGCCGAAGCTCTCCGCAGGCCGGGTACAAAGCGTTGCCGTTCGGTTGATTGTGGAACGGGAGCGGCAGCGCATGCGTTTCAGGTCGGCCACCTATTGGGATTTGCTTGGGATGTTCGCAGAGAAAGGTGGCGAGCAATTCCAGGCGGTCTTGATTTCGGTCGACGGCCGGCGCATTCCTACCAGCCGTGACTTCGACTCCGCAACCGGCCGGCTCAAGGACGAATCGCTGTTATTCCTCGACGAGTCGGATGCTCAGAGTCTGCTTGCCCGCCTCGAGAACGCCGCTTTCGAGGTGGCGAAAGTCGACGACAAGCCGTACACGACCGATCCGTACCCGCCCTTCACCACGAGCACTCTGCAGCAGGAGGCGAACCGGAAATACGGGTTTACGGCCCGGCACACCATGCAGGTGGCACAAAGTCTTTACGAGAACGGTCATATAACTTATATGCGGACCGACTCGACCAACCTAGCCTCCGTGGCGGTTCAGGCGGCCCGCGAACTGATCTTTGCCCAGTACGGCAAGGAGTACTTGCCCGACCGGCCGCGATTCTACGCCAGCAAGGTGAAGAACGCCCAGGAGGCCCACGAGGCGATCCGCCCGGCCGGACACCCGTTCGACTTGCCCGACGCGCTGCGCGGCAAGTTCAGCCCCGACGAATTCAAGCTGTATGACCTCATCTGGAAACGGACGATTGCCAGTCAGATGACCAATGCTCGGGGTCACCGCATTACGATTGCCGTCGCCGGTGACGGCGCCTTGTTCCAGGTGAGTGGGCGAACCATTGAGTTTCCCGGCTATCTTCGCGCCTACGTCGAGGGCTCAGACGATCCGGAGGCCAAGCTGGCCGACCAGGAGGACGTGTTGCCGAAGGTCGCGGTGGGTCAGTCGCTGGAGTGCCGCAAGCTCGAGCCGAAGGGCCACACGACCCAGCCTCCAAACCGATACAGCGAGGCGTCGCTCACCCGCGAACTGGAACGGCTCGGTATCGGCCGTCCCAGTACGTACGCTTCCATTATCGACACCATTCTGGCGCGCAAGTACGTGTTCAAGCTACGCCGCGGCAATTTGCTCGTGCCCACTTGGACCGCCTTTGCCGTTTGCCAACTCATGGAGCAACATTTGGCGGAACTGGTCGATTACCAGTTTACCGCTCAAATGGAAGATGAACTGGACGCGATCAGCCGCGGCGAAATGAATTACGTCGCGTATCTGAAGGATTTCTATTTCGGCAATGAGCACGCGGGGCTGAAAGAGCTGTTGGCCCGAAAGGTCGACGAGATCGACGCGAGGGAAGTCAGCCGCATATCGCTTGGCAAGGCCCCCGACGGCCTGGAGGTGAACGTACGTGTGGGCCGGTACGGTCCGTTCGTCGAGCATGGTGAGCGGCGGGCGAGCGTACCCGATCAGGCGCTGCCGGACGAATTGACGCTGGAAAAAGCCCTGGAAATGCTCGAAAAGGCGGCTGTCGGCGACGAGCCCCTGGGCCAATGTCCCCAAACGGGCAAGCCGGTGTTTCTGAAGACGGGTCGTTTCGGGCCGTATGTGCAGCGCGGCAGTGGAGACGATGATGACAAGCCACAGAATGCGTCGCTCCTCAAAGACATGGAACCCGAAGACGTGGACCTGGACTTGGCGTTGAAGCTGCTTGAACTGCCGCGCACCCTCGGCCTGCATCCGGAAACCGGCGAGGAAATCATGGCACACAACGGCCGTTACGGCCCGTACGTGAAGTGCGGCGACGCCACGCGCTCGTTGCCTGACGGCATTTCACCGCTCGACGTCACTCTCGACGCTGCCGTGGAGATTCTGGCGCAGCCGAAAAGCGGTCGCAAGGGCGCACAGCGGCGGGAGCCCTTGAAGGTGTTCGGTGCTTCGCCGGTTACCGGCAACCCGGTGCAACTGCTCGAAGGGCGCTACGGACCTTACGTCACCGACGGCGAAACGAATGCCTCCCTCCCCCGCGGCGCCGAGCCCGCCGACGTCACGCTGGACATGGCTTTACATCTGCTGAAAGAGCGTGCGGAACGCGGCCCCAGGCGCCCCAAGAAGACCAGCGGACGAAAGGCAGCGGCTAAAAAGAAATCAACCAAGAAAACGGCCAAGAAGGCCAAGAAGAAGGCTGTCAAAAGGGCCAAGAAAACCGGAAGTTAAGGGCATCAGGGGCATCGCCACGGCACGAAACCGACCATGCGTTCGAGGCGCCCGTTCCGGACCCGGTTGGCTCCTCAACGTCTACGTCCTGCTCCGGTGAACGGAACCGGGATCAGGAGAGGCCGTGCTTTCTGAGCTTTCGGGCAAGGGTCGCCCGATGCACTTTTAGAAGTCGCGCCGCCTTGCGCTGGTTCAAGTCGCAATGGTCCATGGCTCGCTGGATGGCGCGCCGTTCGACTTGTTCGAGGGCCATGGTGTCGGGCGAGTTGGGATCGAACTCGGCAAGGTGCGGCCCTCCTTCGGCCACCATCATTTCCGCGAGTAGCTCCGGTTCCAAGCCCGTGGCGTGAATACGCTCCACCAACGCGGCCAGCTCGCGTACGTTTCCCGGCCAAAGATAGCTTGCCAGTAAGGTCCGAACCTTTTGGCGGAGGCGGACTGGTGGGCGCTCATATCGCGCGGCGAAGTGACGATTGAAGTGGTCGAACAACACCGGCACGTCGTCGGGGCGCTCGCGAAGGGGGGGCACGACAATGCGCACGATGTTCAGGCGGTAATACAGATCGCGCCGGAAACCACCGGAACGAACCATTTCGCTCAAATTGCGGTTCGTGCCCGCAATGAATCGGGTATTGACTCGCACGGGAACGGCCCTGCCGACAGGCATGACCTCCTGCTCTTGGAGCGAGCGGAGCAGCTTGGGCTGCATTTTCAGCGGAATTTCTCCCACTTCGTCCAAGAACAGCGTGCCGCTGTCGGCCGTGCGGATCAGGCCCAGCATTTCCTGCTCGGCCCCGGTGAAAGCGCCGCGCACATGGCCGAAGAACTGGCTTTCGAATAGCGTTTCACTGATGCCGGCGCAGTTGACCGCGATGAAGGGCTTCGTGCTGCGGCGACTTCGCACCCACAACCGCCGGGCGATCAATTCCTTTCCAGTTCCGCTTTCTCCCTCAATCAAGACACTGCAATCGCTAGGCGCCACACTGTCGGCAAGGTCGATAACAGCCAGGATAGCCTGCGATACGCCAATTATCTCAGGAACATCCGTCTCGTGACGTGTCAATTGTTCCATGCTGGTTACTTCCTGCCTCGCATTTTTTTTGGGCGCTTGTCAATCGATCCATGCACGCGAAAACCCGGCCATCCGTGGCAGAAGTTGACCTTTCCGCCCAGCCTGCCGTCGGTCCATCGCATTAACTTACCCAAGCGGAGCATGTTGTCAATAGGCACCGTTCAATACCATTGCCACGTACTGAATAAATGCTCGATGACCACTGCAACTTCCGCGCGTTGCAAAGCCCACAGCTTTCCCAGCTATCCTAACAAGGACGGGAGGGATTTGCAAGCACTCGGCCGAGAATTTTTCGTAAGTGCCCGCCAGCGCAAGACTTTTGGGCCGTTTTCGGCCGTTTTGCACGCGAACGTTTTTCATGGTGGCGACAAAAACCCAAATGCCCGCACACCGTCCCGCCGCGCTTCCACTGTGATTGCGCCCAGCTCGTCCGTCGCAAGCACTGTCGCGCCGACAGCCGCATAGGTGGTGTTTAGTTGTTGGAAGGACCGCTCCGTGCGGGCGCCGCTGACGACCACCCAGGCGGGTGATGACCACTTGGCCAATCCAGGTATATTGCTGGCTTCGCCACCGTGGTGCGGGGCCAGAAGCACGTCGCACCTGAACGGCTCCTCGGCAATCAGGTCGTCCAGGCCGGGCGATTCCAGGTCGCCGGTCAGCAGGATGCGCCGCCCAGCGTGTTCCACGGCCAGCACGAGGCTGTTGGCGTTGTCGCTTCCCAGCACGCCTTTGCGGGGCGGGTGCAGCACTTCGATCGTCCAATCGTCCTCGGCAAGCCGGTAGCCAGCCCATAGGAATTGCTGCTCCACGCCACTTTCACGGATCGCTTCTTCCAAGGCGTCGAGCGCCACGTTGCGGCGGGCGTACATCGTAGGAGGCACATACACCTTCCCCACGGAAAAACGCTTCAGAAGCCGTGGCAGCGCGTTGTAATGATCGAGATCGCCATGGGAGAGAAATACGGCGTCGAGGTGCGCGATGCCGCGCGACCAAAGCACCGCCGAGATCGACTGCGCGGCCGTCATGGGCGGGCCCATGCGCCCCGCGTCGTACAACATCGCGCGGCCGTCGGGCAGTTCCACCAGGACCGATAGCCCATGCCCCAGGGCAACGAACGTGCATCGGAGTGGCCGCTGCTCAATGGGCGGCCGGAGCGGAAAGGTCAACCCCACGGCCATCCACGCGCAGGCCAGGGCCAAGCACCACCGGCGCGGCGGCCGAATGCGGGGCACCGCCACAAACAGCAGCAATCCGCCGTAGAAGCCCGCCACCCACCACGCAGGCGGACCGGGCACGAAGAGGTGACTTGCCGGCAGCCCATGCGCCCATTGAACCGCGCCTTGCAGCAGCCCGAACGCCCCACCGGAAACCGCGCCGGCCAGACGGCTTAACAGGCCACTTATTGGGCTGAACACCAGTGTCAGAAAACTGCCGACCAGCGCCATCGTCATGGGCAGCCAAAGCACGGTGTTCAGCGGCACGCCAACCGGCGAGAGCACATGGAAAGCACCCATAAACAGCGGCGCGGTGACACACCATACAAGCAGACTGACTGCCAGCAGGTGCCGGAACGCCTGACTCGCAAACCATAGGATCCGTTGGAACCACGGGAGTTCTGCTAGGATGGCGCGGCTGAGCCAGTCCTGCCGCCCGCCGCGTTGAATCCATAGCGGCGCAATCCAAGTCAACGTCGCCACGGCCAGGAACGACATTTGGGCCCCAGTGTGGAACAGATCGGCCGGGTTCCAGGCCAGAACGATCAGGCCCGCCGCGGCCAACGCATTGAAGCCGAGGGCAGGCCGCCGGAAATGCAAGGAAGCACAGTACACGAGCACCAGCATGGTCGCTCGGACCACGGGCGGGCGGGCGTCGACCAGCAGCATGTACACGAGTGCCAAAGAGGCCGCCGCAGCCACGCACACCACCGGCGGCAGCAGGCTGCGCCGCAATAGGTACCACAGCGCGCCCATCAGGATACCGACGTGAAGCCCTGAAATAGCCAGCAGATGCACGGTGCCCGTTTCGACGAAAAGCTGCGTCTCTTCCGGGTCGATCCGCCG
>SKZG01000432.1 GCA_007127495.1 Planctomycetales bacterium | reverse complement strand
TCGCCAGGATCGCCTTTGGGGAGCATAAACGCCAGAGCGCGGAACGGGCGGTCAGGCATCCGGCTCCTCCAGGCCCTCGTAGGGGGTTTCGCGCGGTGGCTCCCGACGGTTGCCCGACTCGCCGAGCGACCTAACCGCGAGGGCGAGCAGCAATGTGACCATCCCGACGCACCATAGC
The DNA here is from genome assembly GCA_007127495.1 of Planctomycetales bacterium. Lineage (GTDB taxonomy): Bacteria > Planctomycetota > Planctomycetia > Pirellulales > Thermoguttaceae > PWXP01. The sequence continues at coordinate 7,473 of SKZG01000432.1, read as the reverse complement.
GTTCCAATGGCCCAACTTGTGTATACAAGTACCTGTGCTCCGAGTGCATCGCCCATGGCCCCCAGCAGAGTCGCCAGGGCCAAGACCACGCACACCGCAACGGGAAGGACTGCCGCAGCCGCCAAAAGAAGTAGAATAATCCAGCGCGGAATGAGGGGATGATTCATGTTACGGTTCTCAAGGTTATAATCAATGTCTCTGACCCCTCCTGGCAGCCCCCCTAAACCTCCGTATTCTCCTCATCCGCAAAGTCGCTGTCAAGATACCCCGGCCGTAACGTTTTACCGGGGAAACGGAAGAGCCTGATTTCTTCCTTGACATGGAAACACCTTGCCACACAATAGAGGTAGGGGGTTTTGCGAGGTAACCGTACCTCGCGATCTTACGTCTCAGGGAACGAGAAAGAGGACTTTTATGCGTAGCCACGGTGTGAGTGGCGGACTATTCCTTGTCGCCTTATTGCTGAGTTCCGGTTCGCCGCCGCACGGCGTGGCCGCCGAGTTGCTCATGCGCGACGGCCGTGTCATCGAAGGCCGATTGGCCCAGGTGGCCTCCCTGGGCGGCATACCACAGCCGCACTCCGCCACGGGCGACGGCCCGGTGACCCTGATTGTGCTCGCCGACGACGACCTCCGCCGCACCTTCGTGCCGCGCTGGCAAATCCAAAGTGTCCTGCAGGCAGAGGCCGGAGGTCCGGCCGATGAAAAGTTCCTGCTTCGGCAACGGACGCTACGGCAAGGCCGTGCGGTACGAACCGTGGGGCCGATCGTGAACCTTTCGCCCTTCGACGAGTTCGGCCGCCGAATCCTCCGAATGAATACGCGACAAGGACCGGTCGATGTGGTCCAGGGCATCACCGAGCTGACCCCGCGATGGGCGAAAGTCGAAGGATTGACGCACGTGTGGGATATGCGTATCGCCACCACGTCCATTCCCTCCAGCGTTTTGCACGACATCCTGCAGAAGCAGATCGATCCGGACAATTCCGATCATCACAAGAAGGTGGCTCGCTTCTACCTCCAGGCCGAGCGGTTCGCCGAGGCGCGCCGGGCCCTGGAAACCCTGCTCGAACAACGGCCCGACAACCCGGAGCTTCAAGCGCAACTCGATCCGACCATTCGCGCGCTGCGGCAGATGGGCGCGCAGCGCCTGCTCCGGGAATTGCAGCTTCGCCGCGAAGCCGGGCAGCATCGGATGGTGTACGGCAGCTTGGAGTCGTTCCCCTCGGACGACGTGGCGGGTGAAATCCTCCAGGCGGTGCGCGAAATGATTGACGAGTACGCCGGGACGCGCCGTCACGGCGAGGCGGTTTTGGAGCAGCTCCAGGCACTTGCCGCCAGGGTGAGCGAGCCGCAAACGCGCGCCAATATCCAGCCGGCCAGCGAGGAATTGCAGGCCGAACTGAGCATCAATACCCTCGCTCGCATGGCGGCCTTCCGCCAGCATGCCGAAGACGAGAACCTCGAGCCGGAACAGCGGCTTGCGCTGGCGGTCAGCGGCTGGCTGGTCGGCAGCGACGCGGCCACGCCGAACCTGCCGGTGGCGCTTTCGCTTTACCGGGTTCGCGATCTGGTGCGCCGATTCCTGAACGAGCCGGTGCTGGTGCATCGGCAGCGCATCCTCGCTGAATTGGGTTCCGAGGAGGGCGCTTCGCCCGGAATGGTGGCCGCGATCCTCCGGCACATGAAGCCTCCCGGCGAACTGCCCGAGCCGCGTTCTCCGGAGGAGCCGGGCTTCTACGAACTCGAGGTTCCGGGCCTTCCCGGCGAGCCGCCGTTCCGATACCTGGTTCAAACGCCGCCGGAGTACGACCCCTACCGCCGATACCCGGCCATCCTGACGCTCCACGGCGCCGGGACCACCGCGGCGCATCAGATCGATTGGTGGGCAGGCGCGTGGGCCGACGGGGGTTGGCGGGCGGGCCAGGCCACGCGCCACGGATATATCGTCATTGCCCCCATGTGGACCAAGGAGCACCAGCAGAAGTACGAATACTCAGCCCGCGAGCACGCCGCCGTGCTCCATTGCCTGCGCGACGCCTTCCGCCGGTTCGCCATCGATACGGATCGTGTGTACCTTTCCGGGCACTCCATGGGTGGCGATGCGGCATGGGACCTGGCACTGGCACATCCCGATCTGTGGGCCGGTGCGATCCCGATGGTGGCCAAGGCCGATCGGTACTGCCTTCACTATCGGGCCAATGCCAGGTACGTGCCGTTCTACTGCGTGTTTGGCGAACTCGACAGCGCCGCCTTGCTGGCCCACAACGCGCAGCACCTCGATCGGTTCTTCCGGAACAACTACAACGTGACTGTGGTGGAGTACCTTGGTCGCGGGCACGAAGATTTCTCTGACGAGATTCAACGATTGTTTGACTGGATGGGCCGTTTTCGCCGCGATTTCTTCCCCAAGCAGTTCGAGTGCCACACCATGCGGCCGTTCGACAATTTCTTCTGGTGGGTGGAACTCGGCGGTTTGCCGCCGGGGTCGCAGGTGGACCCGGTCGATTGGCCGCCATCGCGCGGCGTCCGCGCTGCTTCAGTGGAAGCTTCCGTGACCGCGACAAACGGCCTGCGCGTGAGCTACCGCGGCGCACCGGTCACGGTGTGGATCCTGCCGGAACTAATCGACTTCAACCAGCGCGCGAGCATTGTGGTCAACGGCCGGCGTGTCAATTCCAGCGACCCGTTCATCCAGCCCGACCTGTGGACCATGCTGGAAGACGCCCGAACCCGGGCCGACCGCCAGCACCCATTCTGGGCCAAGATCGAGGCCGGGCCGTGAAGGGGCCACTGGTTTCTAATGCAACCCGCGGAAGAAGGAACGCCCCTTGACCTGCCAGTTTCTCCTGACTACCCTTGTGGAATGGGCCAACGCCAAAAGGGCGCGAGAACGCGAAAGAAGATGACAAACCAAGGACAGCCTTTATGGGCGATCACGCCGGAGAAGATTGCCGAGGCGGTGCGCCGGATTGTGGCGGCGGCGTCGCCGGTGCGGGTCATTCTGTTCGGATCGGCAGTCCGCGGCGAAGCAGGACCTGACAGCGACATCGACCTGATCGTTGTCGAGCGCGACGTGAGCGACCGGTACGCGGAAACGGTTCGCCTGCATCGAGCCTTGCGCGGCCTGATTCTGCCGGTCGACATTCTGGTCATTGCGGAACGGGATTTTCAGGAGTGGGCCACCACGCCAGGCAGTGTGTACCGCACGGCCAGCAAGGAAGGGAGAGTGCTCTATGAAGCAGCGTGAACTGACCCCTTTTGCCACAGTGTTCAGGTACGAGGAGATGCCGTATTCCACCGCCTTCGATCGCGCGGCATCTCTGCGTTTGGTACAGCGAATCCGTTCTCATGTGGAAGCGGTCGTCAGCGACATCCCGGAAACCGGGGAGCAGCCCCATGAAGGTTAGAGGCCGGCACGAATTCGCCCGCGCCCAGTCGCCCCGTGCGACACGATGAGGCGTCGTCCTCGGCGTTGTCCCAGATAGCGGCCAGCGACTTCTCCGCCGCCCGTGCCCAGAATTCTTCCTCGCCGGCGGGCAGGAGGGTCACCAGGACATTGGCGCCCTCGGGCAGGCGCGCGGCTTCAGCCAGTTGGACTTTCCCGTCCCGCACAACCCCCAACATGGTTTGCATCATTTCCATCTCCCGACGCGCCAGACGTGTTGATCATGGCATCCATCAGGATACCGTACCGCGGCGGCCGTGTAAAGCCTTGGCTTCGCTAGGCGTCGTGGCCGGTGCCCAGTTGCGCGATCACGCCCTGCAGGAAGCCTGCAAGCCGGTCGGAGGCCCGCAGCGCACGCGCGCGCATCCGATAGAAGTCCTTCAGGCTCGAGGGGCGGCGGAATACGGTTGCGGCGGCGGCGCCAAGGCGAGCAGCCAGCGTGGGTTGCGCGAGCAGGGTCTCGACGTCGCGGGGGAGCCGCTCGTCGGCCGGGTCGTAAACGATCCGCACCGCCAGGCATCGCACGCGCCGGCGACGGCACATCTCGACCACGGCGAAAGTTTCCATGTCGACCGCCAGCGCATCGTGGGCTGCGCCGAGAGCCGCTTTCTCCTCCGGCCCACACACCGGATGGGCGACCGATAGCAGTCGTCCCACGTGGACGCCGGGGTGCCGTTGTAGTTCGCGGGGGTCGACGGACAGATCGATCCGTAGTTGTCGGCCGTGCGTATTGGCGACGCAATCGGCCATGACGACGTCGTTGCGCTCGAGGCCCGCCCGCAGGCCCCCGGCGAAGCCGGCCGCGATGATCCACTGCGGGCGGTGGCCTTCGAGGACGGCTTCGGTTGCGCGGGCGGCGTTTTCCTCCCCGGCGCCGCCGGTGACCACCGCCAGGGAGCGCGCTTCAAGCGAACCGAGTCGAACCGAGAGCCCTCGGCCCCATAGCGCCGTTCGCCCGTCCATGCGGTCGATGAGTCCTCCGGCTTCAATGCCCAACGCGAAGACGACGGCAACATCGCACGCCTCGCGCGGGGAGTCGGTCGCGCCGCTAGAATGTGTCGGTGATTGCATGGTCCGTGTACAGCGGCATGTAGCGATAATACACCTGGAGCGTCATGACGGCCATGGCCGTGTTATAAAGCCGGCCGCCCACGTTGCCGTGCCCGCCGGAAAAGTGCCAGCTTCCGGCTTCATGGCCGTCGTCCGATTGGGTGGCGACGAGGTAGTCGCGCATGACGGGGTTCCACCGCTTCCACGGCTCGCCGCCGTAGTGGTGCAGCACCTGGGTGGCGTAGTAGTTCAGGTACATATTGTCTTTCGACGGCCCCCATTGGTCAAGGTCTTCGACGCCGCGCCGCAAGGCGTGGTGGTCGCGATCCCAGCCGGTGTACATCCGGCATAGCAAGCCGATCGCCGTGGTGGTTTCGCCCGGCTTGGCGTCCATGTAGCCGTAGTTCGCGCCGTATTCCGATTGCACACCGTCAAGGAATCGTCGTACTCCGACCAAAGTTGGCGATGGAACGCTCAGCCCTGCCATCTGTGCGCTCTTCAGCGCCATCAACTGCCAGCCGGTAACCGTCGTATCGCCGGGTTCGCCCGGCGTGTATCGCCATCCTCCACCCTTCGGGTCTTGAGCGAAAAGGACGAACCGCATCGCCTGCTCCGCCAGGCCCTTCAGCGCGGGATCGCCGGTCATGGCATAGGCTTCGCACAGGGCGATGGTGGCAAGGCCCTGGGCGTACATGGTGCCGTTCTGCAGGTCGGCGCCGTGCTGGGTCTGCCGGGCGCTTCGGACCAGGTAGTACATGCCGCGCTGCACGACGTCGCGGTACGGCCCCTCCTGGTGCGTGTAGCCTGCTCCGAGATACGGCAACATGCACAACGCGGTAGCGGCGGTCCGGCTGCTTTCGGTGCCCGGGTTACGGGCGCCGCGCAAATGCCGAAAGCTGAAGCCGCCGTCGGGGCGCTGCTGGGCCATGATCCACCGCAGGCCGCGCTCGACCGCGTCCTCGCTTTCGGCGGTGCCGCCGCCGAGCCGGACCATTTCGGCGCGAGCCGTTCGCCCCCGGCCCGCCAGCGCGCCCGATACGTCGGCACGGGTTCGCAGGAGGTAATCGGCAGGAGGGCCCAACGGGTTGAGCGCAGCGGCCGGTTGCCGGTAAGCCAGTTCCGGAAGCTCGCCGGCCGGGGCATGAACTTGCACATTTGTGAAAGCATGGTCGGCCACGACGTCGCCGGCAAACTGCTCAGCCGAAATCGAGGGTGCCGCCTCCGGAAGAACCTCGCTGGAAATGAACGCGTCGTCGTCCGCCGGCACGACGACCAGCGCAATCCGCCCTGACCGGGCATCGGAAGCGGGCAACCAAAGTGCCATGCCTAGAATCAGGGCCGAGTGGAAAAGAAAGCTCGACAGAAAGCTTGCCATGCCGCGGGACGAACACCAGCCGATCCAACGATTTCCGGCGGCAGTGTGCTCGGGCACCGTGATGTCGAGATCCTCCCGCACGAGAACGGGCGGCGGCGGCAGCTCGATGACCCGCATCGACGCATCGCCTGCGCCCAGGTCGTCAGCCGTCGCGGGGAGCGCGCGGGAGTTCGTTGAATCAGAAATGCAGTGAGCCACAAGGCATATCCCACACCAGGGCGTAATCGACGCAAAATGCGCGGTTTGCGCAGCGCTTACCAAATTATAGTTTAACGGCAAAGGGCGATGGGCCGGAGGGCGAGAACAAGCTTCCAGCGGCGTTCTGACATAGCCACTCCAATTGTGCTATCATGCCACTCGCAAAAGGGATGGCCACTTGGCCTACTTGACAGAGAAATGTCGGTTGGTCTATAATGAGGTTATTCCAACCATTGGGGAGGCGGGGCCATGTCGATCCAGGTGACTTGCCCGAACGGGCACCAGCTTCGGGTGAAGGACAGTTTTGCGGGCAAGAGCGGATACTGCCCCCGCTGTCGGGCACGAGTTCACGTCCCGATACCGGGCGGTTTTTCTGAAGACGACGTGCTGAGCTGTCTCGGTCCGCCCCCGGCCATGCCGCCGGACACGTCGGAGCCTGCGGAACATGACCGCGATATGGAGGTTCACCAGGACCCCCGACATGCGAGATCCGCAGAGGAAGAAGAATCGGGCATCGCCTTGTTCTGGTCGTCGAAGAATCAACGGCCGAGAATTTGCCCCACGTGCCACAAGCGGGTGTCGTTCGCGTTTTCGGTATGCCCGAGCTGCGGCACCCCGCTGGGGTCGGCCGATCAGGAGCCCCATAGCCCGTCGGGTGGGGGGAATAAGCATGGGTCGTCCGGCGGCCGAGCTGCGGTCCGTCAGGCTGGCGACGATACGGAAGAATCCGGCTCTTTGCCGCAGAAAACCTGCGTGAAGTGCCACCGCGAGGTCAGCGTCGGTGCGCGCGTATGCCCGCATTGCCGTACGTACACGGGGCCGCGAGCCCGGTAAAAAAGGACACGTAGAAAAGGACACATTTGGCAGCCGGAGCGGGAACCACGAAACCGTTCACCGGCCGAAGGAGCAACCGCCTCAACGGCTCCGAGGGAACGAGCTGGAAAAAATTTGGGATTTTTCGGGTGAGGTACTTGCAATCGCTGGAAGGTTCGAGTAGAATCCGAATAATGCGTCGATTGTGCGGCGCACGCCCCAGCCGGAGAGACCTCCTTTAGAGGGGGATGTCTGGTGCGAGTCGTTGTGGTTTGAACATCGCCCAGTTCGGGCAGACTACTAGCAGGGCCGGCAAGGCCCAAGGAGGCAGCGGTGTTGACTTCAAGTTCTGGACTTCGCGTGGCGCGCTGCGCGCTGGCGCTGCTTGCAGTGTCTCTCTTCTGTATGCGAGTTGAGGCGGGCCTAATCTCCTATGGCGACTTCGAAGGCGAATCCGTCAGTTTTCTTGACGTGAAGGAGTCGACGGAACGTTACACGGTTGACGGCAGTTCCGTTACACATTCGACGAGCCCGAGCTACGGTGCGCCGACTGTTAGCACAAACCAAGATTCCCTGTGGTTCGACCCCTT
>SKZG01000243.1 GCA_007127495.1 Planctomycetales bacterium | reverse complement strand
TCCATGTCCCCTCTCCCTCCGGGAGAGGGTTAGGGTGAGGGGCCCTGGACCGCAGGATTTGCCTTGATCTTACCCAAACTCCACAAACCCTCACCCCCAACCCCTCTCCCAGAGGGCGAGGGGAGTTTCCGGATAGCCCCTAAGTGCAGACAGCCTTTGTTTCAGGGACGGCACACGGCGTGTGCCTACTACATTAAAGCGGCCTGCACCTGGAAACGAAGTATAGCACAACACCCTCCTGAAAGCGAGGGGGGCCCGGTATGAGCACGCGAATCCTTTGCACGGGCGACATCCATTTGGGCCGCCGGCCGACCCGGCTGCCGGACGAAGTCGATCCGCGCGCGCTCGGCCCGGCCGCGGCGTTTGGCCGGTTCGTTGATTTGGCGCTCCAGCGGCGCGTCCATGCCGCCGTGCTCACCGGCGACGTCGTCGATGCCGGAAACCGCTTCTACGAGGCGTATGCCATCCTCCAGGCCGGCGTGAAGAAGCTCCTCGACGGAGGCGTGCCCGTCCTGGCCGTGGCCGGCAATCACGACCACGACGTGCTCGCCCGCCTGGCCGACGAAGTGACCGGGTTCCGGCTGCTCGGCCGTGGCGGCCACTGGGAGGAGGCCACGATACCCGGCGAGGACGGCGCGCCCGTCCGCCTGCTCGGCTGGTCGTTCCCGGACCGCCACGTTCACGTCAATCCCCTCGAACACGGTTTTCCAGACGTCGCCGCTGACGGGCTGACCATCGGCCTGCTTCACTGCGACTGCGACGTTCGCTCCAGCTCGTACGCGCCGGTTGCTCTGGCCGAGTTGCTCGCCCGCCCGCTCGCCGCCTGGTTGCTCGGGCACGTGCATCGGCCCGCGCTGGTTCATGAGGGCGTGCCGCTGGTGCTTTACCCGGGTTCGCCGCAGGGGCTCGACCCGGGCGAGCCCGGCCCCCACGGCGCATGGATCGTCGATTTCGCCAAGGGTGCGGCGCCGCGCGCGGAATTGTTGCCCCTGGCCCCGCTGCGCTACGAACCGCTCGAGGTTCCGCTGGACGGTGCGGGCAGCGAGAACGATTTCGAACGCGCCGTGCTCGACGCCGTACGCCGCCGGCACGAGGCGATTCAGCCGGAGTTGGCCACCGTGCGATGGGTGGCATGCCGGCTCCGGTTTACGGGGCGCACGGCGCTGCACCGCAGCCTGCCCGCCATGGCCCAAAACGTTTGCGACGCGCTGCGCGTGCCGATTGACGAGGTCGAGTATTTCTGCGAAAAGGCCGAATCGGACGCCACGCGCCCGGACCACTCGCTGGACGATCTGGCGCGCTCGTCCGACCCGGCCGGCCTGCTCGCCCGCCGCCTGCTGACCCTGGAACGGCGCGAGCCGGCCGCGGCGTACGAGTCGGTCATGCGCCGCGGGCGCCGAGCCGTCGAAGAGGAACGGAAGCTTTCTGCCTACCTCATCCTGGACGACGCCATGCAACCGCCCGACGATGAACACGTGAGGCAAACCCTGTTGCGCGCGGGATTCGCGGTCCTCGACGAACTCATGGCGCAAAAGGAGGCCGCCCCGTGAAGCTCCAGGAACTGCACGTGCGCGCCATGCCGGGTTTCGAGCGGGAAGGGTTCGCGCTGGTCGGACTCGATGCGGGGCTGAACGTGGTGGTGGGTCCCAACGGCGCGGGCAAGACGACGACGTGCCGTGCCATCCGCGGCCTGATTTGGCCGGCGCTGCTCGATCCCTTGCGGCCCGTGTCTCTCGAGTCGCTCTGGGACGACGCCGGCCGGGCGCTCCGTGTCGACCGCCAGGCCGAACGCACCGAGTACCAGCGCGATGGGGCTCCGGCCGAGCCGCCGCCGTGCCCCGGCTCGCATCTGGCCGAATGTTTCACCATCACGGTCGACGATTTGTTCGACGGCAGCCGGACGGACCAGCAGTTGGCGGCGCGAGTGGCCCGGCAGATGGCCGGGGGCTACGACCTCAACGCCGTCCGGCAGGGCGCCTTGCTGCGCCTGCCGCCGCGGCAGGGCAAGGCCGAGTCGGAAGCTTTTCGGCGGGCGGGCCAACGCGTGAAGGAAATCGCGGCCGGCCAGGAACGCCTGCGCGGCGAGGAGGCAACCCTTGCCGACCTGGAGAGGCAAGAGCGTGCGGCTCGCGGCGCCGACGCCCGACGCCAGCGGCTCGATACGGTCCGCGAATTGAACGCGCTGAAAGGGCAGCTTGCCCAGCTTCGCGCCCAGCTTGACGCATTCCCGCCCGCGATGGACCGCCTGCGCGGCGACGAACCCCAACGGCTGAAACAGCTCCACAACGACCTGGCCGAAAGCGAAACGGCCCGGCGCCATGCCGAGGCGGCCCTCCAGCGGGCCGAGCAGCAGCTCGCCGACGCCGACTTGCCCGAGGACGGTGTGCCCCAGCATCTGCTCGACGAGTTGGACGCCCGCCTCGATCGCCTCGCCGGCCTCGAACGCGACTTGGCCGACCGGAAACGCGACCTTGCCGCGGCCGAGGTGCAATGCGAGCAGGCCCTGCGCGTGCTCAGCCCGGCAGGCACGCCCGAAGCGCTCGAAAACCTCGACTTGTCCGGTCTCGACCGGCTTGACGCCTTCCACCGGGAGGCCGAGCGCGTGGCTTCGGAACGCCGTGCCGCCGAGGCGCAGCTCGAACTGCTGGGCGAGCCGGCCGAGACGCCCGACATCGAGTCGATCACCCAGGGCCTCCACCTGTTGCGGCAGTGGTTCGAGGTGGGGCCGCCACCCCAGCAGGCCGACGACCCGCGACGCCGGCTGCTGCTGTGGGCGCTTATTGCCTCGCTCGGCGTGCTGGGCGTGGTACTGGCGGTGGCGGTCAGCCCGTGGTGGATGGTCCTGACAATTCTGGCCGGCGCCGCAGGGTGGCTCGCGTGGCAACCGGCGGCAGCGCCGTCGACGGATCCGCGGGCATTCCTGCGTGAGCACTTCGCCCGGCTGCCTGTCGCGCCGCCCGAGGCGTGGGAGCACGACGCGGTCGGCCGCCGGGTGAACCAGCTTGAACGCGCGTTGGTCGAGGGCCGCGCCGCCGCGTCGTGCGAGGAGCGGCGGCGCAGCCTGCGCGCGCAGCTCAACCGCATCGAACAGGACGAGCGGGCCACGGAGTCGAAGCGCGCGGCCCTCATCGAACGGTTTGGCGTGGCGCCGGATACCACCAACCTGGCCCTGACCGCCCTGGCCGGACAATTGGCCGTGTACCAGCAATCGCGAGCGGCCGCGCGCAAGGCGGCGGCCGAGTGCAAGCGACTGGAAGCCGAGGCCGAGGCGGAACGCCACGCCGTCAACCAGCGGCTTGCCCCCTTCGGCTTCGAACCGGCCGACTGCCTGGCCGAGGCACGCCCGCGCAAAATGGAGCTTGCCCGGCGCGCATCCAGCCACCGCGAGGCCCTTGCGAATCGGGCCGCGGCCCGGAAGGATCTGGCCGAAACGGCCCGGCGCATCGACGACCTGCAAACTCGCTGGCGGCAGCTTTTTCACGAAGCCGGGCTCGACCTGCCCGACGAGGCCGAACTCCAACAACGAATCGACCGTCTGGCTGAATACCGCCGCCTTCGCGAGGAACACCTGAAGACCTCGGCCCAGCTTGACGGGCGAGAGGCGCAATTGGCTGATGAGCCTGAGCTGCTCCACCTCAGCCGCGATGAGGTCGAGCAGCGGGCGGCCGAACTGACGTTCCAGGCGGAGGGGTACCGGGAGCTGGTGGAGCGGATCAAGGAAATTCGCGGCCGCATCCAAGCCGCCGCCGCCGCTGACGAGCTGGAGACCGCCCTGGCCGAAGCCGACCGCGCGAAAGAATCGCTGCGGGAATGTCGCGAGCGGGCGGAATCGGCTGCCGTCGGCCGGCTGCTGCTCGACGACGTCGAGCGCGAGTACCGCGTCGAGAGCCGCCCGCCGGTCATCCGTCGCGCCGCCGAGTGGTTTGCCGGCTTCACCCGGGGGCGTTACGAGCTGCGCGTGGCCGAGGTCGGGCCGGGCGAGCCGCCGTCGTTCCGAGCCATCGATACCACGGCGCAGCGCGGCCTGGCCCTCGACGAGCTTTCGCGCGGCACGCGCATGCAACTGCTCCTGGCCGTGCGGCTGGCGTTCGCCGTCGAAGCCGAACATGGGACCAGCCTTCCGATCCTGCTCGACGAGGTGCTCAGCAGCAGCGACCCGGAGCGATTCGCCGCGATTGCCGAGTGCGTGCTCACCCTGGTGGCGCAAGAGCGGCAAGTGTTCTATTTCACCTGCCAGCCGAGCGATGCCGCTGCGTGGGCGGAAATGGCCGCGCGGCGGGGTACGGCGCTGCGGCCGGCCATCGACCTGGCGGCGATTCGCCGCCTGCCGCAACCGGAGGCGGAATTGTTGAGTCTTTCGGCCGCGACCCTTGACCCCGTGCCGGCGCCCGACGGCCGGACCTTCGCCGAGTATGCCGCAGCGCTGAACGTGCCGCCGCCGGCCCCCGCCGCGGGCGCCGCCCCGACACACGTGGCCCACCTGGTCGATAGCGCCGAGGCGCTGCACCGGTTGCTTCGCGCCGGCGTGACCACCTACGGTAGCTTGCACACGATGGCCATGCACGGGCAAGTGGACAGTTTGATAGACGCCGCCGCACTCGCCCGAGCAGAAGCCCGAGCCCATGCGCTCGATGCCTTTGCTGAAGCATGGCGCGTGGGCCGCGGCACGCCGCTCACTCGCGAAGTGCTGGCCGATTCCGGCGTAACCGACAAGTTCATCGACGGCATTTGCTCGCTGGCCGACGACCTGGAATGGGACGCCGCCCGACTGATCGACGCCCTCGATGCGCGCAACGACGAACGCACCCGCGGATTCCAGAAGCGCACCCGCGACCGGATGGTGGAACACCTGACGGGCACCGGGCACCTGGACCCTCGCCCCACGCGCGACAAGGAGAGTGTGTACGCGCATTTACTGGGGAGTCTTAGCGACGACCTGCGCCGCGGCGCCGTCGAGCTGGAAGACGTCGCCACCCTTTTCGACCGGCTATGGACGGCGGCAACGCGGCTGCCGCCGGAATAACCATTCACAGGGGGCTCACTTTTCGTCTCACTTTTCGGGATCCTTGCATTTTCTCATGGACTTGGCTAAGCTGGCAGTTTGGGCGGCTTATGCGGATTGCAGAACCTGTGCCATTGGCCGCAATTGTAGCCATCTTCCCCAACACATCGCTGACCCCAGGGAGACTACCATGAGATTTCGATGCTTGTTCCTGTTCGGTATGGCCTTCGTGGTCGTGACATCCGACAGCGCGACCGCGCATGACGGCTACTGGAATGTGGCGGCCGGCTGGTGGCCCGGACCGCGCACGTACACGCAAGAGCACATACCCTACTTTGCCAAGCACCCGCCGGTGTACTATAGCCACCCGGTCGCTCGGCCTTATGGTTACTTTCCGTACGCCTACGTACCGGCCGCTCGGCCGTCCGTCGTGATGGCGGCCGCGCCGGTGCTGGTGCGGAATGGGTACGCGACGGGCGAGGTGGCCCACCGCGCGGGCCGGAGCGCCTCGCCGGCGCCGTTGAGGATGCTCAACCCGTTTGTGGGAACGGCCGAGGAGCCCACGCTGCTCCCCGAACCGCCCCCCGAGCCGGAAACGTAAGGGCTCGCGAATTACTTCCATTTCCGGCATTCCGGCATAAGCCGGTACACGCCTTCGTCGAGTTCGAGCCGCAGCTTCACGCCGCGCCGCACCGCCTCGACGGTGAAGCGGATTTCATCGCGCCCCTCGGCCGCTTCGAGCAGCTCGAGCGCTTTCTTGCCGCGGGCCTGCACGCGCTCGACGGGGCAGCCGGCGGCCGATTCGGCCAGGGCGCCCAGGTCGACGGTCATTTCCACCGGCTTGACCGTCCTTCGCGACATTCGCCAGGACCGCCGCACGGCCCTTTTCAGCGACCGCATGGCATCGCGGCCCGCCGCCATGTACACCGCCCGCGGGCCGAAGCCCAGCACAATGTCCAGCCGGTCGCCGACGGCCTCGGCGAGCACCTCGCGGTGCCGGCACTTATCGAGCGGCAGGGAAATGAGGTGCAGGTTCACGCGGCCGATGTTGTCGGCGTCGAGCTTGACGATTCGATCCACGACCTTCGGGTGCTTCTCGCGCGCCCGCTCGACGGCCTTCTTCACCACGCCTTCGAGGGTTGCACCGTCAGCCACGAACCTCCCGCTGATCAGCGTGATGGCGTCCGGCGCCAGCCGCACCGCCATAGCGCCGTCGTCCACCGGCGCCTTGGCCGTATCGCGGAGCACTTCGAGCACTTCGTCGACCAGCTCCTTGCCCGCCTCGGCATCGTCACGGGCTCGCTTCTCGATCTTCGTGAAGACGCGCTCGCGCCACGAGTCGATCAATCGGTCGAGTTCCGCGTCGGGCAACGGCACTCGGCGGCCGGTGCCGCGCACGGTCAGTGCGGCGCCGGGCAAGGTGAAACCGCCAAAAGTTGTTCGCGTTCGGGCGGCGGGTGCCAGGAACCGGGCGGTTTCTGAGCCCTCCTTCGAAACGAACACGGCTTCCAGAACGCCTTTGCGGTCCGTGTGGTCGAGGTTCCAGCCAAGCGTCATCTGCTCGAGGTCTTTGGCGCCGATTGCCAGTTGTTTTCGAATGTGGCGCGCAATGGTCTTGCGGGCCTCGTACTGGCGGTCGTTTTCGCGCGGGTGGCGCTTCATGTGCCGCTGGGCATGTTCGCGGGCTTTCTCGGCCATCTGCTTGCGAACTTTCGCGGGCAGGTTGGCGGGGTAAAGCCGCATGGCAACACGGTACTGCTCGTTGAGGCCGTCCAGCGCCTCGACCGGGTCCTCCGGTACGTACTCGAGCAGCGCAGGGTCGTCGACAATGAACGCCCAACCCTTGTGCTTTTCTTGGACGAACACGGACTTCTTCGGACCTTTGACCTCGTAAAGGCCGTTGTCGTGCTCCGTCACTCGGCCTCGGGCAATGGCTCGGACCATGCCCATGGCGGCCTCCATGTCGGTGACGGGCACGAAGGCGCAGCCGCCGACGTGCTTCCCGTCGGTGCCGACCAGTACGCCGCAGGGTCGCGTCTTGTCGATCCCTGCCAACCCCTTGCCGCGTGTGGCCAGGGCCATCATGCCATCGAGCATCGTGGCCAATTCGGGGCGGCCGATCATGTCGCCCATCAGGTCCAGATCGGCCTTCATGTCGTCATAGCCGGCCAGCGACACGGCGCCCACCAGCTTCACGTCGGCCGCGCGCACTTCCGGCGCGGCTCGCAGCGCAACGCTCCACAGCATTGTCGCCGCCAAACAAAACACAACAGCTTTCCTCATCACGAACTCCTTCCAGAAAGGGGGAAACGAAACGAAACGGTATGGTCATTCATGTCGGGCCTCAGCCGCGAACTCGAACGGGATATGGCGGAGCACCATGCCGGCGGCCAATTGGGCGTCGTGGTCCAAGTAGGCCCACTGGCTGGCGGCAAACGTGGTGTCCACCAGCATCGCCAGGTTCTCGACGGCCGGCGCGGCCTCAACAAGCGCCGGCTCGCGGCTTTCTTCTGCGAGACCGTTGCCGGCAGGCGGGCCGGGGTCGGGATGCCCGGCGCGCTCGGCCGGTTGGGCCGGCGGCGCCGGTCGGCCGGCATGGGGATCGTCGGCGCCGCGACCGATCCAGACGGCCAACGCCACCGCGACGGCGGCGG
>SKZG01000167.1 GCA_007127495.1 Planctomycetales bacterium | reverse complement strand
GGAGTGCCGACGACCACCTCGGCGCCCAGTCGGAGCTGCTCGGTCTGTTGCCGGATGGGCTTGCCCCCGTAAACGGCCACCACGTGGAGGCGGAACCCACGGGCAAGCTTGGCGAACTCGTCGCGTACTTGAACGGCCAGCTCGCGGGTGGGAACCAGCACCATGGCCTGGGGCGAAGCCCCTTTACCGCCCGGCTCGCTCTGCTCGAGAATGGGAATGGCGAATGCCGCCGTCTTCCCCGTCCCGGTTTGTGCCTGGCCCATCACGTCGACGCCCGCCAGTGCCCGCGGAATCAGACCCTGCTGAATCGGCGTCGGTTCGAGGTATCCGGCTGCCGACAGCGAACGCAGCATCGTGGGCGAAAGGTTCAGCTTGAGGAACGGGCTATCGTCGGGCAGGGGGGCCCCGGCGGCTGTAGGGTTGTCCGGGTGGGCATTTCGCGGCTCGTCGGAGTCGACCATTTCGGAACCCTCGGGTGGGGCCGGCGTGCTTTCCGGGCGGTCGGCGGCACCGGCCGCCGCTTTCGACTTGGAACGCCCTCCCCGGCGGCGACGCCGTTCACTGGTCGGTTTGGATTGATTCGATTCGATCATGGTCACCCTATAGGGTTTGTGTACTGGAGCGTTGCACCTTCTATCAGTGCAGCGAGTCTTACGTATCTTGTTGGCTCTTCCGTTTCTAGGTGCAGACAGCCTTGGTTTCAAGGACGGCACACGGCGTGTGCCTATTACATTAGCATGGCCTGCACCTAGAAACGGAAGAGCCATCTTGTTGCGTTGCGCCGGCGACCCAGCGCAGCAGCATTTCAAACTGCCGGTCGAAGGCCTGCTCGCTTACGCCGTATGGGCTCTTGAAAAAAGAAGCCAGGAAGGGCATTCGGCCGATGCAGCCTCGCCGGCGGGCGGCCTCGGTCAGGCGAACCAGGTCCAACACCAGCGGCGCCGCCAGCACGGAGTCGCACCCTTGCCAGGTGAACTGGAGCGTCATCGGTACGCCCAGGAACCCGCGAAAATGCACGTGGTCCCAGGCCGTCTTCCAATCGCCCAGGCTCTCGATGTATTCAATGGAAACGTGCGTCTGCGGCCGGTAGCCCAAGATCGTGCCCAGCAGGTGGTCCTTGCTGCGCACCTTGGCCTGCTTGTTGGCGGGATCGTCGAGGACTTTGCCGTCCAGGTTGCCGAAAATATTGTGGCCGACCCAACTCATCACGGGTAAATGGCGCCGGGCGAACATGGGCGCGAGCACGCTCTTCAGGAGCGTTTCGCCCGTCTTCCCATCGCAGCCCATGTGCCGCGTTGCCTGCCGTCGCGCCAAGTCGTCCACGGCTTCCGGAGCCGACCCCAGCGAGGGGGTGAAGTTGATGTAACTGTGTCCTGCTTCCAGGGCTGCGATGGCGTACAGCGTGCTTGCCGGAAGGAAGCCCGCCCCGGCCTGCTCCAGCCGCGGCTTCAGTTCCGGCCAAGTGGCAGGCACTCCCTCCGGGGTGTCGGTCGGCTCGGTCGAAGCCACATTGACCACGATCAGGTGCTCCAGGCCCTCGGCGGCCACGAACGCGGCCAAATCCGCCTGCACCCGATCGATGGCCGCCCGCGGAGAGGGGTCGGCGGGGACGTCCGGCGCGGCCAACGCGGCGATGCGCGCCCCAACCCCCAGCGCCGTACCGGGCCGGATTCGCCGGTCGATCTCCTCGAGTTCGTCGCGGCAGGCTTCCACGACCTCGGGGTGGGGAACACGAAACTCGCGAGCCAGACGCTGCGCCTCCGCAAATAACGAAAGACGGCGGATTTCATGCCCCGAAGCCACCATGCTGGCAAAGGTTGGCATGGAAAGGTCCGCAAACGGCGAAAGCGACGTCGTCAGGCCCTCCGTGCCGATCAACCCGCGCCGCAACGCCGCCAGCCCAACAAGTGTTGTGACGGCCACGCCGCCACGGGCGCCGATCAACCAAATTCCGGTCCGCGATGGGGGCATACTTGAAAAAACGTGACTCCAAAAATTCTTCGGGGCGGGTTGCACGCGGGCGACATTTTCCTATGCTACTTGGAGCCGTTTCCAGAGGCCGCCCGCGCATCCTTCGGAGCAAGCGCTCCGCGCCGCGCTCCATGAAGCATACATTATGGAGGGGCCGATAGCTCATGTCAATCGGTACCTCCGGAGCCGTCGCCGGACCTTTCCGAGGCAGACGCCCCCATTTTGTGGTACAGGAGAACCAAAATGCCCAGCCCAGCAACGATTTCCCGCATCATTCAAGCCTTGGAACCCTCGGCCACCATGGCCATGGCTGCCAAGGCCAAGGAACTGAAAGCCGCTGGCCGCACCGTGTTCGACCTGAGCCTCGGTGAGCCCGACTTCAACACCCCCGAGCATATCTGCCAGGCGGCCATCGACGCCATGAACGCCGGGCATACCCACTATACGGTGGCCAGCGGGATTCCGGAACTGAAGCAGGCGGTGGTCGAGCAGTACGCCGCGCGGCATGGATTGGACTACAAGCCAAACCAAGTTACCGTGGCCAACGGCGCCAAGCACGCGCTGCACAACGCCTTCACCGTGCTTCTGAACCCCGGCGACGAAGTCATTATTCCCGCCCCCTACTGGGTCAGCTACGCCGAACTCGTCAAACTGACCGGCGCCGTGCCGGTCATTATCCAGACCCGCCAGGAGGACGATTTCCGGCTTACCCCGCAGCAATTCCGCAGCGCCGTCACCGATCGGACCAAAATACTTCTGCTGTGCAGCCCGTCGAACCCCACCGGCTCGATGTACACGCCCGAGCAATTGGGCGAGTTGGCCGACGTGGCCATAGAGCGCGATCTGCTTGTGGTGGCCGACGAGATTTACGAGCGGCTGGTGTATCCGGGGCACCGGTTTGCCAGTTTTGCCACGGTACGGCCGGGTTTGCCGGAGCGCACCATCCTGGTCAACGGGGTCAGCAAGACCTATGCGATGACCGGCTGGCGGATCGGCTGGACCCTGGCTCCCGCCCACGTGGCCGCCGCCATGGGCAGCCTGCAAAGCCAGCAAACCTCGAACCCGTGCAGCATCAGCCAGTACGCGGCCATTGCGGCCATTCGCGGCCCCCAGGAGTGTGTCGATGAAATGTTGGCGCAATTCACCAAGCGGCGCCAGTACGTGGTCGAACGCATTGCCGGGATTCCCGGGCTGAGCTGTGCCGAAATGGCCGGCGCGTTCTACGCGTTCATCAACATCCGGGAGCACCTGGGGCGGGAATACGGGGGCGTTCGCGTCGACGATTCCTCGCAGTGGTGCCTGGAATTGCTGGCCCAGCGCGGCGTGGCCACGGTCATGGGCTCGGCCTTTGGAAGCGAAGGGTACTCCCGCATCTCGTTTGCCACGAGCATGGCCGACCTGGAAGCGGCATTCGACCAAATCGCCGCATTCGTCCAGTAGTTCGCCGCCTCGCACCTGCGAAGTCGGCCAGTCCGTTTTTCGGCAGGATAGGCGTTCACGGGGACCGTCGCCCGTGAACGCTTATTTCTTCTTGCGAATCTTCGACGGCTTTTTCCGGACCTCATCGGCAGGTTTGTGGGCGGTTTTGGTCGCGGCTCTCGGCGTTTTCTTCTTTTTCTTCGGCGCTGCCTTCGCAGTTGCCTTCGAGGCCTCTTCGGCTGCGTCGTCCGGCGGGCTCGCCGAATCGCTCTCGACCTCATCGACGTCGTCCTGATCGACGAGTTCCTCTTCCGCCTTTTTCTGCGCGGCCTCCTTGCGTTGCGCCTTTGCCCGCTGCCGGCTACGCTCTGTCGAAAGCACCTGCCGCAAAAGAGCGGAAAGATCCTCGTAAGGGATCTCCGAAGGAGGCCCCGGGGCATGTTGCAAAATGGCCTGCTGGAGTCGCTTCGGCAACGAGAGGAGGCTCGATGAAACCGTCCCGTATTCGGTACCGGTCAGCACCATCCCTCGCCCGCCCGAAATCTCGTGCTGGCGGGAAAACGTCCGGCTTGCCACCGCAAGAAACAAGACCGACGAATCGAGCCGATGGAGCGTCAAGGACCGCCGCACGAAACCTTGCCGTGGATCGTTCGGGTCGTTCAGCTCGCCGGTGCTGCTAAGTGTGTGCAGCCCGGGCTGCAGTTGCACCACCTCAATCCGGTCACCGCCGTAGACGACGGCTGCATATTCCGCGTCGAGACACACGTAATTCGCCCCAGAGTACGAGCCCGTTGCAAGCTGATCGGCCGCGTACTGAGCGGCATCTTCGGCGCGGCGAAAATTGAGCAGCTCGCGGCACAAGAGCCCGCGGGATCGCGGCTCGGCCGGAACCAGGGTTTTCCGCCGGTTCATGACCGTGGCCACCGTGCCGTATTGATTGACGCCCAACCACGTTCCGCCCGCTTCGCGGTCAACGCCGCAAATCACGCGCGGCGAGCCCGACTGAATCTTGGGCGGTAGCGAGGGCCTTGCGAACCGCTCCTCACGGTTCGCCGCCAGCAAAATGGGGGCGTCGCGAGCCGTCTGATACAGGATGGCCATAATACACATGGTTCAGTGGACTCCGTGAACAAAGCAATGACTTCCCAGAGCGTAAAGGACACTTCGCAGAGCGTAAAAGACTCAGTGTATCGACAAATTGACGGCCCGAGAACCCCCAGCAAGAGAATTCTGTCTGCTCCACACGTGGGGACATAAGAGCCCCCCCGACAACCAACGGCGAGAAACGGCGGGCCTTCCCTTTGCAGGTGCAGGCCGCGACAATGCATACTCGCCGCGGCTTAAAACTGCGCTTTCCGTAGGATGGGCTTTAGCCCGTCCAAGCGAAGACGGACAAGAATGTCCATCCTACAAAAGCGCAAAAACGGCACGCGGCAAGTATCGTTACACCGTGAGGGACGTCATGCCACCGTCAAGCGGAAGCCAACGCATTCTCGATATGTTCAACGGCGTCGAGGTCGATCGCCTGCCTTGGATGCCCATCACCATGATGTTCGCCGCCGATCAGATAGGTGTGCCGTACGGACAGTATGCGTCCGATTACCGCACGCTGGTCGAGGCACAACTGGTCACGGCGGAGCGCTTCGATTTCGATCACGTTTCTTGCATATCCGACCCCGCGCGCGAGGCGGCCGATTGCGGTGCACGGGTGCAGTTTTTTCCCGACCAGCCACCCACCGCCGATGAAGTGCATTCGCTGTTGGCCGAGAAGACGAAGCTCACCGGGCTCCGAGTGCCCGACCCACTCGGCGGCGGCCGCATGCACGACCGGGTGCGAGCGGCAGCGCTTTTCCGTGAGCGGGTGGGCGGCGAAAAGCTCATTGAGGGATGGGTCGAGGGCCCGTGCGCCGAGGCGGCCGACCTGCGCGGCATCAATCGACTGATGACGGACTTCTTCGACGACCCGCCCTTCGTACGCGATCTGTTCGAGTTCTGCCTCGACCTGGCCCTGCAATTCGCCCAGGCACAGGTGGCGGCGGGGGCTGAGTTGATCGGCGTGGGCGATGCCGCCGCCTCGCTCGTCGGGCCGCAAATCTATCAGGAATTCGTGCTCCCCTACGAGCGGCGCATGGTCGAGGCCTTGCACGCAATGGGCGCCCGCGTGCGGCTGCACATTTGCGGCAACATCGGCCGGATCGTCGAGCACATCGGGACCCTCGGCTGCGAAATGGTCGACATCGATTCCATGGTGCCGCTCGCGAAATGCCGCGAGGCGATGGGCCCGGAGCAAATCCTGGCAGGCAACATCGACCCGGTGCAGGTGCTTCGAGCCGGTACGCCTGAATCGGTGATGCAAGCACTCAGCGAATGCCGCCGACAGGCCGGTTTGCAGTATATCGTGGCCGCCGGTTGTGAAGTGCCTCGCGACACACCGGAGGCCAATGTTCGGGCGATGGGTTCGTTCGCGCGGCAAAGCCGGTAAGGTCGCGAAGTCTCACGACTTCGGCTACGATGCAGGCAGTGACAGCAGTTGGCAAGGTTACGATCGAGGCGCATAATGCACGTTATGAAGCGATTTGCGCCACTGATGTTCATTGCCTTTGCGTTGGGTTGCGGATGCCGGGAGGCCCCGCCCACTCCCCACTCGCGTCGCACGGCCGAACGGGAGCAGACGGCGTCGCCGGCAGAGGCTCCGGCGCAGGGCCGGCCTGAAGAGGACGCGGCGGAACCGGAACCACTCGCCGACGTCCCGGCCCGGTTCGCCCCCAACGACCGATACGGGTGGCCGGACGACTTTTTGCTCCCGCTAGTGATTGAGATGGAAACTCCGGAGGTCCCGGAATCCATTCGCGGTCCATCGCCTCCGATCGACCCACCTTAATGGGGAAATGCTGCCAGCAGTGTACCTGAGAATGTTCATAATTTCCGCGGGCCGGGTCCCCCCGGATTAGCCATGACAGGTAGGGTGAGCCAAACACTCTGGCCCTCTGGTGGGGCTTCGGTCGTTATGGCCGACGTATACTTGCCGCGTGCTGTTTTTCCGCTTTTGTAGGATGGACATGCTTGTCCGGTAACCGTTCACGGGGCGGCGCGGGCAGTTTTCCCCGCTTCACGCAAAGGGGACAGCCACCCCGTGAACGGTTACCTTGTCCGTCTTCGCTTGGACGGGCTCGAAGCCCATCCTACGGGAATGCGCAGTTTTAAGCCGCGGCGAGTATACTTCAAGACCAGCGGGCTGGAAATAAGCTTGGCTGCGGCTTGAGTATACCCACCAAAGAAGTACACGAGCATGGCCCATTTGAGGTGGACGCATAATCCGGGGAAGGGTTACCAAATAAAATGGGGGCGGGTGCCGTGGTTTGCAACCGGTTGCGAACTGAGGTAAAATACACTGTCATGCAAAGCTGGAAAAAGTCGCCCTCCCAACCAACGAAGAGATTTCCTGTGCGAGTGCCACTCCCTGCTCTCGGCATCGCGATCCTCGCGTTGACCCTGTTTTGCCCGAAATCGTTCGGGCAGGATTTGGACGTGTGCCGGCGATATCATCCATGGGGCGACTTCCAGCCGGGAGCCTGGAAGCTGGTCCGGGTTTACACGGAGCGGCTCGACCAGAACGGGTTGGTTACCGGCACCAGTACGACCGATACGCGAACTACGCTGTTGCAGATGGACGATCAGGGCATCACGCTCGAAGTCGCCACAACCGTGGAAGTCGCCGGGAAGCGTTTCGATAGGGAACCGCAAACTCTCGACCAGGGCTATTGGGGCCAGAACGAAAGCCAAACGGTGCGCCCCGGAAAGATCGCATCCGCACAGCTTACCATCGGCGAGCAATCCGTTCCGTGCAAAGTGCAGGAGTTGGAACTGATTGGCTCAAGCACGCGAACCACGTCGAAGGTTTACTTCTCCGAGGACGTCACGCCGCACGTGCTCCGGCGCGAAAGCACCACCACAACCCGCAATGGCACCGAGGAGATCGGAAAGGCCACTCAGGAAGTGGTCGCGTTGGACATGCCCTTCAGGGTCCTTTCGGAAATCCATCCGACAGCTCATGTGCGTTCCGTCAACCGCCATCCGAAGGGAACCGTGTACACGCTCTCGATCAGCTCGGATATGGTTCCCGGCGGAGTGGTGAGCCATTGGTCCAAGGAGGTGGATCGAACGGGTCGGGTCGTTCGCCGCAGCACACTTGATCTACTGGACTACGGCACCGAGGGCGGTCAGGTTCGCACCGGCTTGTTTGGGCGACCCCGCACCCGGCGGAGCCAGCGAACGCTGACCCCCTAGCAGCCGGAACGGTGCCGACGGCGTGCGCCCCATGCCACTTAGAGGCTATCCGAAAAGGCTCCAATCCATGTCCCCTCTCCCTCCGGGAGAGGGTTAGGGTGAGG
>SKZG01000498.1 GCA_007127495.1 Planctomycetales bacterium | reverse complement strand
CCAAGTCCGCCTTTCGTCGAATTACCTGAACGATTTCACACCAACGGTGCTTAGCGACGGGCGAATCATTTTCGCCCGCTGGGAGTACGTTGACCGTCCGGCCATCCCGATCCAAAGCCTCTGGACGATCCGTCCCGACGGAACCGGCCTGCAAGTCTATTTCGGCAACCGGGTGCTCAGCCCGGCCACGTTCATGGAGGCCCGCTCTGTGCCGGGTACCGATAGGGTGCTATGCCTTCTGACCGCGCACAACGGCCCAGCCCGCGGAGGGGTGGGCATCCTCGACCGCCGCTACGGTGTGAACGCGCAGGAGGCGATCCTCAACCTCACGCCCGAAGTGGACATCGGCCAGGTCGACCGCGGTGCCGGCAACCACGTGCGCGGACCGTATGAGAACCCTTTCCCGCTGGACGCAAACTATTTCATCGTCTCACACAAGGGTTCGGTTTTGGTGCGCGACTACGCGGGTACGGAGCAAACGGTGCTGCTGGCGGCGCGCGGCGGCATGGGCTTCTACAATCCTCAGCCCGTCCGGCCCACGCCGGTCCCGCCGGTGCTTGGCCATCCGGTCAGCCTCACAGAGGGAGAATTGACGGCATCTACCGCCGTGGTGTATTTGCAGGACGTGTACCAGGGACTCGAGCCTTACGTGGCCCGGGGCGAGGTGGCCGCGGTGCGCGTGGTCGAGGAAATCGCCAAACCGGTGGAAATCCATCCGGACCTGCGGGCGTTCGGGTTCCAGTTTCCGGTGGTTTCGTGCGGCGCCACCTACGCGCCAAAGCGCGTATGGGGCGAGGTGCCCGTCGAGCCCGACGGCTCGGCCGCGTTCGAGGTTCCTGCCGGGCGGCCCATCTACTTCATGGCGCTGGACCGTGAGGGGCGAGCGGTGCAGCGGATGCGAAGCTTTACGCACCTGATGCCAGGCGAAACGCAAGGCTGCATCGGCTGCCACGAGGAGCGAACATCGGCTCCGCCTCGGGCCGCCTTGCCCGCCGCGTTCAGCCGGGCCCCCCAGCCGCTCGAACCACCCGAGTGGGGGCGGGACGGCTTCAGCTATCGCCGCATCGTCCAGCCCGTACTCGATCGGCATTGCGCAGCCTGCCATAACGAGCGCAACGCTTTGGGCGGCGTCGACCTTTCCGGCGACGGAACCGACTTTTTCAACGTCTCGTACGAAACGCTCGCTCGGCAAGACACGCCGGCGGAGAACGCTCGCATCGGCGGCGCGAACCAAGCGCACTTCCGCAATCCGTACACCTCATGGATTTCAACGTACAATGGTTCTGAGGCGAACATTCTGGAAATTACGCCCCGTGCCTGGGGCTCGCCCGCGAGCCGCCTGGCCGACCTGATATTGGACGGCCACCGCGACGAGGACGGCAAGCCTCGAGTGAGCCTTTCCAATACTGAGAAGCGCCGCATTTTCGCGTGGATCGACCTGAACGTTCCCTACTACGGCACGAGCGACTCGAACCATCGCGACCGGCGGGGCTGCCGGCAGATGTGGCCCGAGGACTTCGACCGCGTCTTCAGCGACGTGGCCGCGCGGCGATGCGCCGGGTGCCACACGCCCGACGAGAAGGGCGCGTCCACCGTGCCGCGCAAGTGGTACCTGCGCGTCGAGCGGCCGGAGAAGAACCGGTTTATGCTTGCGCCGTTGGCCCGGGCCGCGGGCGGAACGGAAGCGTGCGGCCGGGCGGTGTTCGAATCGACCGACGATGCCGATTACCAAGCCCTCCTGGCCGTTTTCCGGCCCATTCAGGAGCTACTCGCCAGGCAACCGCGCCTCGACCTGGACGGCGAGCCGTTTACCGACTGCGGCGCCGAATGTCCCTCAAAATAGAACCTCCCGAAGGTAGCGAAACGGGGCCCCGGCCGTTTCTAGGTGCAGGCCGCTTTAATGTAGTAGGCACACGCCGTGTGCCGCCCCTAAGACAAGGGCTGTCTGCACCTAGAAACGGACGAGCCGGTATCTTGCGGGCCAACTGGAAGGGGCTATAATTGCGCTGGGAATGCAGCATGTGGGCTGCTTTTTGCCAAGGCTCTTGCCGCTCGCCGACCGGGGAAGGCGCGACGAGGGGCGTAACACCGCAGAGAGGATCGCGCCATGTTCGACCAAGACGGCACCAAGCTTCGATCCGTTGCCTGGAGCGAAATTTGCCCCTGGCTGGCCCTTTTCCGTTCCTTTCGCGTGGCGATTGGCGCACGCGTGCTACTACCGGCGGCGGCCGGCCTGCTGCTGACCGTGGTGGGCTGGTCCCTTCTGGGCCAGGCATTCTCGCCGGCTGAGCAGCCGTTGGCTTGGATGGCCGAATACCGCGAAACCCCGTTCCGCGCCATCGGCGCCGCCGTGCCGGATCGGCCCCCCTTGGCCCCGTGGGGCCGTCGATCGGGAATCGGAGGCCAACGGCCGGGCACCGCGCCCACGGCCTGGCACGCCGGCGAACCGGTCTTCGGCAGTTGGAGCCACCTCTCCCGACCGCTGATGGAAGCGTTTCGCCCCGAAGCCTCGGCCGGCGCCGTCACCGCCGCGGTCCTTTGCGGCCTATGGGGGCTCGCCGTGTGGTCGCTGTTTGGGGGAATGATCACCCGCGTGGCCGTGGTGCAGTTCGCGGCCGATGAACGCGTGGGATTTATGGCGGCACTGCGATTCGCCGCAAGGAAATGGCCGGCTTACTTCGTCGCTCCCTTGCTACCGGTCGTCGGGGTTGTGCTTTGTGCGGTCGGCGTGTTCGTTCTATCGCTGTTGGCGAACTTCGATCTGGGGTTGGTGTTCGTCGGACTCGCTTGGCCGGTAGCCTTGGTGTTAGGTTTCATCATGGCACTGCTGCTGCTGGGCCTCTTGTTTGGCTGGCCGTTGATGGCGGCCACCATCAGTGCGGAGGGAACCGATAGTTTCGACGCTCTGAGCCGTTCGTACGCCTACGTGTTCCAGCGTCCGCTGCACTACCTGTTCTACGTCTTGGTGGCCGCTGCATTCGGGGCACTCGGATGGCTGCTGGTGGTCAATTTCACCGCCGCAATCATTACCATGAGCCACTGGGGGCTGAGTTGGGCCGTGGGTCAGCAGCGCACGGCCGACATTGCGGCCGGGGCGGACGGATTGGGCGAAATCGCCCGCATGGGCGCCACGCTGGTGCTCTTCTGGGCAGGCTGCGTGAAACTCCTGGCCGCCGCGTTCCTGTACGGCTACTTCTTCACGGCCGTCGGCTGTATCTACCTGCTGCTTCGCCGCGACGTCGACGCCACCGAAATGGACGAGGTTTACCAAGACGCCGACGCCACGGAGCCGGCCTACGGGTTGCCACCGATCCAGTATGATGAGGCAGGCGCACCCGAGGTCGGCGGCCAAACGCCGGCCGACGATGCCCCGCCGGCCGAG
Source organism: Planctomycetales bacterium (assembly GCA_007127495.1). Taxonomy (GTDB): domain Bacteria; phylum Planctomycetota; class Planctomycetia; order Pirellulales; family Thermoguttaceae; genus PWXP01. The sequence goes on along the minus strand of SKZG01000498.1, from coordinate 4,407 downwards.
TGAGGCGCGCAGAGCAACCTGAGCAGATAGAGTCGCCGCGCCCTAAGACTGCGCTTTCCGTAAGATGGGCTTTAGCCCGTCAAAGCGAAGACGGACAAGAATGTCCATCCTACAAAAGCGCAATAACGGCACGCGGCGAGTATGGACTCGTACCGGGCCGTTATTGCGCTCTTGGAGCACGGGCATCTTGCCCCTTACATGTGCAGCTCGACCACGTCCTTGTCGTGCAATACGTAGTCGCCCTTCACCTGCGTGCCGTCATGGACGGCGGCGCCCCACACGCGGGCGAACTTCAAGCCCTCGCAGTAGTCCTTGTGAACCTGGCCGGCCATCTCCAGCAGCGTGCTGCCGCGGCGCACCGTAAAGGGTCGGTCGCGGTCGGGCTCCTTCGCGGTCGGCAGCTTCGTGTACACTCGCACCACGTCCATCGCCGCGTAAATTGCGTTGCGTAAGTCTTCCAGCCACGTGCCGTGCAGCGCGGAGACGTGGTATTCAGGAAAGTCGAGCGGGCAAAGTTCGTGCAGCAGCTCGAGGCGTACGGATGCGTCGGCCGCGTCGATCTTATTGCACACAAGAAACGTTTGCGTATAGGAAAGCCCTACGTCGCGGTCGTCGAGATACGAGGTGGCCGCGAGACGGGTCTTGGTCTTGGACAAACGTTCGAGCACCGCCTGGTAATGTTCAAGCCCCTCGTCGCTGCCCAGATCGACCACCAGCAGGGCCAAGTCGGCCGCGCGAGTCAGCCCGTGCAAGAGCGCGTCGAAATAATCGGCCGTAATGGGCGGCGTGTCGATGAGCTGGACGGCTACGTCCTCCCAGGGCATCATGGCCGGGGCCGGCACGGTCGTTGTGAACGGGTAGGGCGCCACTTCGGGCGAAGCGTTGGTCAGGCGGGCAACAAGCTGGCTCTTCCCCGCGTTTGGGCCACCCAGCAGGATGGCCGTGCCGGCGCCCTGCCTCGGGATGCGCAGCCCCCGCGATTTCTTTTTCCCACCGGTCTTCTCGCCTGCCAGTTCCCGCTTCGCCTTGGCGATTTTCGTCTTGAGCTGCGCCTGGAGATGGTCCGTCCCCTTATGCTTGGGGATTTCCTGGAGCATCACCTGGAGGCACTTCAGTTCCTCATCGAGCGTGGTTGCCCGGCGGTATTCCTCCTCGGCCTTGAGGTACTGAGCAGTCAGGTTGGCAGGCATCGTGCGGCTGTTCTCTACCGGCTAGCCGGCTTCCACTGAACTTCGACCAGCTTCGCCGGTCGCCGAGTGTCCGTCTCTGGCTGGTAAACCGCGTGCCGAACCGCCACCGTGGCGGCCTGCCCCATATTCTTTCCCGGATGCGAGGTGGTCCGGTTGCTGGGATCGACCAGCAGCGGAGCCGGCGTACGTTCCAACTTGGTGTTCCCGTCCGGAAGGGGCGGTAGCGATTCCTGTTGCTCGGGTTCCGGGCGACGGTCCCGTTGCTCTTGCTGCGGTGCGAAGGTTCGTGGCGTGATCGTTCCGGCCTCCGGACCGGTGTACGGGGCAGGCCCGGGAGCAACCTGCGTGTGAGCCGGCGGTACGGCGGGCGGTAGGGCGGGTGGGGGCCCGCAACCGCCCGTCGGGCAACCTGGGACACCGAAGTGGCTTGGCTGTGGAATCGTGTGGGACGCCGGAGCGTACGTGACGACCGGTGAATAGGCCACCGCCGGTGTCATAGTCGGCGAACACACCATCCGGTACGTCGTTGTCGGAGCTAGTTGCGGGAATAACCCCGTCCGCGGCCGATACGTGGTCACCGTACAGCCGGTGCATGGGTCCACTTGCTGCTCGACGCGCGGGCCGAACAGGGCCGTCAGAATCGGACGCGGGCGCGGCTCAAGCCGTGTTTCCGCCACGTACTGGCATGTTTGGACCGTCGGGCAGGCAGTCATCGGCGGCGAGCAAACCGTGACGGGACGGGCGACTCGGACGGCCGGCACGCTCGAAACCGCCACCGGGCCTTGGAATGGAGGGGCATACGTGGTTTGGGCAACCGAAACGCCTGGAGAACGGCCAAAGAGCCGGTCGAGGAACGCGCAAGCACGAGCCGGCACCGGCGCTCCCAACACACCGGCCGCCACTCCTGCCAGGACCAATCGCAAAATGGGTTTCGTTAACATGACAATGCTCCAAAAGGTTTGGGTTTTTTGTGTCTCATGTAAGCCTAAGCATCGGCAAAGAAATAACTGTCCGACGTCCCCTCTCCCTGGGTGGGAGAGGGTAGGGTGAGGGGGAAGAAAATGCGCCAGTTATTTCTTTGCCGATGCTAAAGGGTCCGTGGAGGGTTACACCCGCTCTTTATATCAGACCATACACCAACGCCGGCGTCAACCAGGAGCACCGATTTGTCATCCATTTGGTCATGCTTTTCGGTTGCGCAACCTGTAGTGATTATGCCGGTCACATGGCCGCTCCAGCGAGGGCGCTTCGGCCTTCAAGGCAAACTGCCCCGCTTTCGCGACAAAGAGCGTATTCCCTCAAAACAACGCCTTTTCGCCGCGAAATCGGCCCTCTCCCGGCCCAGCCGTGAACGATTACCGGACCTCTATCTACAAGGATAGGTCCTGAATGGCGACGGTCGCAATTTTTGTGGCACGGGAATCTTGCCCGTGGAAATTGCCTCGGGGCACGATGCCTTACCATCTGACGCTACCCCTGTGCCGGCAAGGAGGCAGGGGGCCCGGGGATCACTGAAGCGGCAGGCCGACCGGCCGCGGCTCCCGGTAACACTGCTCGGCGGCGAAGAAGACGTCGTGCGTCCGGATCGCATCGGCCAGGTTGCAGTGCGACTCGACGTCGTTCCGTACGCAGTCGATGAAGTGGTCGATCTCGGCTTGGAACGGGTGGTGCGTCACGTCGCTCGACTCCGGCCGGATTCCGGGCAACTCCACCCAGTCGTTGCCCGTCGTGGCCGGAGCGAACAGGCGATTGTCGCGGATCGTTCCCCGATCGCCGTAAACGCGGATCGGGAAGGTGTACGGCTGGACGGCCTCGAAGTTGACCGACACCTTACCGAGCACGCCGTTGCTGAACCGCACCAAGAGCATTTCCAGCCCGTCGTACTCCATGGGGCTCTGTTCGTACCACTGGCAGGTTGTCGGGTTGAACTGCACGGCCTTGCCTTTGCGCTTGCCCCCGGCGTAGCCGAACACCTCGACGGGCTCGGCCGCGGCGTTCGCGTCGGTCGTGGCGAACCAACGCAGCGCGTCCACCGCGTGGCACCCGGCCACGGCCATGGCGCTGACGGCCAGGTCCTTCCGCCGCCCCTGCTCCCATCCGCCCCACCAGTCGCTATTATACGACTGGTAGTCGGTCTCGACGCAAAACACCTCGCCCAGCACGCCGTCGGCCAACCGCCGCTTGATCTCCTGAACGAGCGGATTCCATCGGAGCACGAAGCCGACCACTGTCTTCACCCCGGCCCGCTGCACCGCGTTCTGCATTTCGCGCAACTCGCCGGGCGAATTGGCCGCTGGTTTCTCGATGAGCATGTGCTTGCCGGCGGCCGCGGCGGCCAAGGCGTTTTCGCAATGGACGTGCTGCGGCGTGCAGATGGAGACGAGGTCGACGCCCTCGTGCTTCACGGCGTCTTCCACGTTGTCGTACAGCGCGGCGCCGGGAAGCTGAAACTCCTCAGCCCGCTGCCGCGCCTTGCTCAAATCGACATCGCAAATGGCGCGCACCTCGGCGTGCGGGTTCTTCATATAGGCGCTGATATGCTGCATCGAAACCCAGCCGGCTCCCGCAATCAACACTCCATACTTCTTCTGCGCCATCGTATTTCCTTTCGATTGGAACTTCGTTGTGGTCGGATGTGGGACGGGCATCCAGTTTTAGACAAGCCTCCAGCCTGTCAACGTGGGATAGGCTTCAGCCTGTCAACGTGGGATAGGCTTCAGCCTGTCAACGTGGGATAGGCTTCAGCCTGTCAACGTGGGATAGGCTTCCAGCCTGTCAACCGTGGGATAGGCTTTGTCTCGGACGACAGGCTGGAATCCTATCCCACGTTATTCGCGTACTGCCTCGAACAGGGCCCTCAGGTTCTCGGCGGGCGTGTCGACGGGCAGGGTGCAGCCGGTGCTGAGCACGAACCGCGTGTGGCCGGCGGCCTCCATGTCGCGTACCAGCCGCCTCGTGGCGGCCGCCACTTCCGCCGGAGTCGCCCGCAGCAGCACGCCCACCGGGTCGAGGTTGCCCCACAGTGTGACCTTCGGGCCGCACACCTTCGCTGCCCACGTCATATCGATCCGATGGTCCAACTCCAGCACGTCGGCCCCCGTGGCGGTCATCGCCGGCAACAGGTCCGTGGCATCGCCGCAAATGTGCAGCGACACGGGTTTGCCGGTGGCCGCGCGCAGTCGCTCGATCACCTGCTGCTCGAAGGGGGCGGCCACCT
>SKZG01000065.1 GCA_007127495.1 Planctomycetales bacterium | reverse complement strand
TCCGTCCGCAACCGTATCGACGACCTGCTGCAGATGGTGGGCCTCAGCGCCGGCGAGTTCCGCGACCGGTATCCGCGCCAGCTTAGCGGGGGGCAAAGCCAGCGCATCGGGGTGGCGCGGGCGCTGGCCGCTGATCCGCCCATCCTGCTGATGGACGAGCCGTTCGGCGCGCTCGACCCCATTACCCGCGAACAGCTCCAAGACGAATTCATCGACCTCGAATCGGCCATTCAGAAGACCGTGGTGCTGGTTACCCACGACGTGTTCGAGGCGGTGCGCATGGCCGATCGGATCGCGTTGCTCGACCGGGGGCGGCTGGTGCAGTTGGCCGGCCCGAGAGAACTGGTCGAGAACCCCGCCAACGAGTTCGTCGAGGAATTTCTTGGACGGCAGCGATTCCAGTTGTCGCTGTTGACGCGCACGGTCGATAGCATCATGCCCGAGGCGCCTGGTGAAGCGGGCAAGCCGCCGCCGGCCGAAACGCCGCGCCTGCGCGCCCGCGACAGCCTCGTCGCCGCGCTCGACCTGTTCAAGTCGGAAAACGCGCCGGAACTACCCGTCTTCCGGCGCGACCGTTTCATCGGCCGGTTGGCCAAGAAGGAGTTGCTCGGCACCATGACGCAGATATTGGGAGAGACATAGCCATGAACGCGATTGCGGAATTCTTCGACAAGCTTGGTTGGGCCATTGCGCAGCGCACCTATGAGCACCTGGTGCTCAGCTTCTTCAGCGTTTTGATTGCCGTGGCCATCGCGCTGCCACTGGGGATCGTTCTTACTCGATGCCAGTGGGCCCGGCTGGCCGACGGCGTCATGCTCGTGGCCGCGATCATTCAGACCATCCCCACGCTGGCGCTGATCGCATTGATCATGCTCCTGTTCGCATTGCTTCCACTGCAAACGATCGGCACCGTGCCGGCGATGGTCGCATTGGTGCTGTACGCCTTGCTGCCGGTGCTCCGGAACACGTATACGGGCATCCGGCAGGTGGATTCGACCCTGATCGAGGTGGCCCAGGGCTTGGGGATGCGTCCGGGGCAAATCCTCCTGGCCGTCGAGCTGCCGCTTGCGCTGCCGGTGATCATGGCGGGTATTCGCATTTCGACCGTGTGGACCATCGGCATCGCCACGCTGGCCTCGCTGATTGGGGCCGGCGGACTAGGCGACTTGATCTTTATCGGGCTGCGCACCATCCAGATCGATTACCTGCTGGCCGGCACGGTGCCGGCCGCCGCCATGGCCATCGTGTTCGACGGCGCCCTGGTGCGAGCCGAACACTGGCTGACACCGGAAGGGCTGCGCGAGTAGATCCATGTCCCAACGCCACCGCATCCTGACTCTTCTCGGCGTCGTGGCCGCCATCGGCGTTTTGCTGCTGGCCGCCCGACCCTTGTTGATCGAACGCCAACGTCCGGGCCACCTGCGGGCCGCCTTCGACGCCGAGTTCCATACCCGCCCCGACGGCTACCCGGGGCTCGCCGAGCATTACGACTTGCAGTTCCCCGATACGCCGCGGCAAATGGACTCGGGGCTGATGTACCGGGCGGTGGCCGACGGCGCGGTCGACGTGATCAACGGGTTCGCGACCGACGGGCGCATTCCGGCGTACGATCTTGTCGTGTTGGAGGACGACCAGGGCTTCTTCCCCTCGTACGACGCCGCCCCGATCGTGCGACGCGATACGCTCGAGGAGTTTCCCCAGATCGAGGACGTGCTCAACCAGCTTGCCGGTCGCATTTCCACCACCCGGATGCAGGAGTTGAACTTCGAGGTCGATGAGCGAGGCCGCCGGGCAAGCGACGTCGCTCGCGAGTTCCTCGTGGGCGAGGGGTTGATCGGTCCCGACGACACGCTCGACCGCGAGCCGGTCGGGCGGGTGGCCGTGGGCGGGAAAGACTTCACTGAGCAGGAAATCGTCGGCGAGATGATGGCCATCTTGTTGGAAATCCAAGCCGGACTGCGCGTCGACCGCCGATTGAACCTCGGGGGCACGATGATCTGCTTCGAGGCCCTCCGCGCCGGCGACGTCGACCTGTACGCTGAGTACACCGGCACCGCGCTTGTAAACATCCTGAACCGGGAAGTCATCGCCGACCCGGACGAAAGCTACCGGGTGGTTGCCCGCGTGTTCCGCGAAGAGTACGATCTGGTATGGTTCGCCCCGTTTGGCTTCAACAACACCTACACTCTCACCATGCGGCGTACCCAGGCGCACCGCTTGGAAATCCACAGCATCTCCGACCTGGCTGCCTACCTATCGCGGCCCGGTGAATAACCCCGCTATTAGCTTTCACGGGAGGTGGCCGCCATCCGGCGGTCCTTATGGCGTACCCTTTGTTTATCTGGAAGTGGGATTGACCTCCCTATCCTCCCTTTGCTATCTTTCCAGGGTCGTTTCCGGATGCGCTGGAGGACACTAGTTGGAAAGCACGCTATGAAATTCGGCTCCATTGGCCCCATTACCATCCACGTTCCCGAATTGTTCGAAGACAACGATCTTTTGGCGCGGCTCAATCCGCGCTGGGACATGGCGTTGATTGGAAAGAAGACGGGCGTTCACAAGCGGCATATTGCCGCAGAGGGTGAATGCGCTTCCGACCTGGGGGTGGCGGCTGCGGAAAAACTGTTCGACGAATACGGCGTCGACCGCCGTTCGATCGACTTTTTGATGCTATGCACGCAAACTCCCGACATGCCCCTGCCCACCACGGCGTGCCTCATGCAAGATCGGCTTCGCCTGCCCACTTCGGTTGGAGCCCTGGACTTCAATTTGGGTTGTTCGGGTTACGTGTACGGCTTGGCGCTGGCCGATGGACTGATTCGCAGCGGGTCGGCGAAACGCATCCTCTTCATAACCGCCGAGACCTATTCGAGGTATATCGACCCTGCCGACCGCTCGCTACGGCCGATCTTTGGCGACGGCGCTGCCGCGACCCTGGTCGAGGCGGCCGACGAACCTTCCCTCGGCCCGTTTGTTTTCGGGACCGACGGTCGCGGCGCCGGCGCGCTGATGCTCACCGAGGGCAGCATCCGCCCGCCCGCCGAGGCCTTGCAACCCAGCCGGCGAAAGCGTTGGCCTAGCGTCCTGTTCATGGACGGTCCGGCGCTTGTGAAGTTCACCCTCGACGTCGTTCCGCCGCTGATCAAAGAACTGCTGGAAACCGCGCAGTTGGAGCGCGAGGCCATCGAGCTGTACCTGGTGCATCAGGCCACCACGTACATGATCGAGCACCTGCGTGCCAAACTCGACGTGACGGCCGAGCAAATGCCCGAGGCGCTGGAGGCCTATGGGAACACGGTTTCTTCCACCATCCCCGTGCTGATTCGCGATCTGCGTAACAGCGGCGGCCTGCGACCCGGCATGCAGACGTTGCAAATCGGCTTTGGCGTGGGCTTATCGTGGGGAGGGTGCCTATGGACCGAAACCTTTGGCGACCGGTAAAGCGAAATCGCCATTGACCTGTGGCCGTCCTTCTGCGTAAGGTCCGCTTTCGAGTGTGGGATGCTCCAGACTCGAAGATGGCGCGCCTGCTAGCTTCCCCTGCTTGCGCCTTTTACCACTGCGGTTCCTCGTCACGGATGATGCGTCACCGGCCGACATCACGAAGCGGTTTGCCCACCGGGCAAGCCCGGCTTGCAACGCCTCGATGCCGACCGGCGGGGGCGGGGGTGCTGCCGCTTTGGCTGCTCGTGCTGGCGGTGCTGCCGGTGCTGGCAAGCGGTTGTACGTCGACCGGCGTCACGCTGCGCCCCGTACCCCACACGCCGCTCACCGAACGGCTGAAGCTGACCGGACACTCTCCACCGCAGCCAAGCGCCCGCACGAAACAACTGCTTCGGGTTTACAATCTCACCGATGCCGCCAAGGGCGATCCTCGCCCGCTCCTGGAAAGGCTCCAGGCGATCCTTGATCAGGAGCCTACGGCCGACAAGGTGTACGCCTTCGCCGAGTTGGCGTTTCTGGCCGGCAAACAAGCCGAAGCCCACGATGAGAAGATCGCGATGGACCTATACGGGGCCTCCATGATGAAGGCATACGAGTACCTCTTCGACCCGCGATTCCAGACCACACGCAACGCTTACGATCCACAGTTTCGGGCGGCATGTGAATTGTACAACGGGGCGTTGGAGGCCGTGCTGCGAATGAGCAATCGCCGGGGCGAGTTGATTGTCGGCACGAGCAACACGCTCCAAATGGCCGGCGGCGATTGCGACGTCTCCATCGTGCTGCGCGGCACGCGTTGGCAGGCACGCGACCTTGACCGCTTCGAGTTTGTTTCCGACTACGAGATTCGCGGGCTGAAGAACCACCATCGGACGCACGGCCTCGGCGTGCCCATGATTGCCGTGCGGCGAGGCTACGAAGGCGAGCCGGCAGTCGCCAAGCACTACCCCGATGACCTGAGCTTTCCGGTTACGGCGTTCTTCCGGCCCTTGCCATCCAACCGCAACCCAATCACTGGGCAGAGTGCTCACAACCGCCAGGGCGTTTTGGAGTTCTACGATCCGCTGGTGACGACGGACACCACGGTGGGCGGTCGGCGGGTGGCGCTCGAAACCGATTTCACCACGCCCCTGGCATATTTTCTTTCCAAGCCGGAGCTTCAGTCGCTGGCCACGGTCGGGCTGCTGCGGCCCGACGAACTGCTCAAGATGCGTCCCGACCGCCCCGACCCGATCATGGGCCTGTATATGCTCGAGCCATACGAGCCCGGCAAGATTCCCGTCGTGATGGTCCACGGCCTTTGGTCCAGTCCCATGACCTGGATGGAAATGTTCAACGACCTGCGCAGCTCGCCGCAAATTCGCGACCATTACCAGATTTGGTTCTACCTGTACCCGACCGGGCAACCGTTTTGGATCAGCGCCGCGCAGTTCCGGGCCGATCTGGCCGAGGCCCGCCGTACGCTCGATCCGTACCGGCAGGAGCCGGCCCTGGACCAGACGGTCCTAGTGGGTCACAGCATGGGCGGGCTGGTGTCGCGGCTGCAAACGCTTCACAGCCGCGATGATTTTTGGGAGCTTGTCGCCAAGGTACCTATCGAGTCGATCGAGGCCGAGGAGGAAGTACGGCAAAGGCTGGCGGAAGCCTTTCTTTTCACCCCCACCCCGTCGGTCCGCCGCGTCATAACCATTGGCACGCCGCACCGCGGCAGCGACTTCTCCAATCAGACCACCCAGTGGCTCATGTCGAAACTGATCCAGCTACCGGCGATGCTGGTGCAACCGTATCAGAAACTGTTCCGGGATAATCCAGGCCGTTTCACCGACGGGACCCTGCTGAAGATTGAAACGAGCATCGACTCGCTCTCGCCGCGCAATCCCGTGTTCGACGTCATGCTGACGGCCCCGCGAGCCCCTTGGGTGACGTACCACAACATCGTCGGTCGCCTTCCGACGAATTCGTTCGTCAGCCGCATCGCCGGCACGGGAGATGGCGTGGTACACATCGATAGTGCGCGGGTGGACGACACCGTGTCGGAATTGGTGGTCAGCGCTGATCACTCGACCATGCATTCCCACCCGGCGGCGGTGCTGGAAGTGCGCCGCATCCTCCTGGAGCACCTTGCCGAGTTGCGCGGTCCGGCCGATACTGCCGCGGCCGCGGCGCAAGCGGCCGGGGCCGTCCGCGCCGCCGGAGGAGAACGCCGCGGCGGCCGCCGCGTGCGGGTCCGCTGAACGTTCCGGCAGCCATTCGCGACGGCTTGGATCACACCGCGGTGGAAGGGTCGGCCGTCGCCGTTGACGGGCTGGTCGGGGGCGAGCCCTTTTTCGCGGGGAAAAGGCGTTCTCCACGGGGGATACGCTCTTCGCGACAACAAATGGGACAGTCCCCCTGTGAACGGTTACGATTCCGGTTTCAGCATTTACGCTGGTTATGCCGATTTCAACATTACGGACCATTGCCTCCATAGTCCAATTGGCCAAGCGTTGGAGGCTTTTGCGCGATCAGGCGGAAATTGCAGGATACGCCGCCTCGGAAATCCAGACAGCATAGGCTATGTACGAACCCTTCTTTGAGTTGCGAAAGCGACCATTCCCGTCGATCCCTTCCGCGGACCACTATTTTCCCGGAACGGCCATTGAAGCATCCCGGACCACCCTGGTGAGGTGTATCCGTCGGGCGGAAGGGCCGGTGCTGGTCATCGGGGGTGCCGGCACCGGAAAAACTATGTTGTGCCATGTGACGGCCCAGGAGCTAGGCGAACAGTTCCGCGTCGTGCTTCTGACCAGTGGACGTCTTGGTTCGCGCCGGGCGCTGCTTCAGGCAATGCTGTACGAATTGGGGCAGCCGTACCGCGGACTGGATGAAGGAGAGGCCCGACTGGCTTTGGCTGACTACATCACACTGAGCGACGAATGCCCCGGCGGCGTGCTGCTGCTCGTCGATGAAGCGCACACGCTTCCGCTACGCCTGCTGGACGAAGTGCGCATGACCACCAATTTGTCGCACGAGAACAAGCCCTGGGTACGCGTCGTCCTATTTGGCGGCTGCCTCCTGGAAGAGCGCTTTGCTAGTCCGAAGCTCGATTCCTTCAACCAGCGGGTCGCCGCGCGGTGTTATCTCGAGGCGTTCAATGCCGCCGAGACGAGGGAATACATTTGGGCGCAAATCGACGGCTCGGGCGGCCGGGGCAAATCCCTGTTCGCGGAAGCCGCGTGCCAGGCCGTGTACCAAGCAACCGACGGCGTTCCACGACTGATCAACCAAGTGTGCGATCACGCCCTGTTGCTGGCCTGCGCGGCCGGACAGCGATTGATTCAAGAGCAGCACGTTGAGGAGGCGTGGGCTGACCTCCAGCAGTTGCCCACGCCTTGGAACGGCGAATCGTCCCAGGTTGCCAATTCCGGAAGTGTCATCGAGTTCGGTCGGATTGATGACGATGATGCGGCCGATGACGACTCCCAAGACACGCCCGACACGATACCGGTTCTGCGAATCTCAACCGCGTCCGATGACCACACCGCGATCGATCCACAAATTGAGCAACAGGTCGGCCGGATTGAACAGATGCTCGACCAAGTCGATTCAGACGGCGATGAGTTCCAACCGGCGGGGTCCATCGGGCCCGAGGTTGAGTTGCGTTTCGATACATCGCATGACCCCTTCGGCGAGGAGTTCGCTGAGGAAGAGGTCATCGACGACTGGCCGGAAACGCTCGGTCGAGCCAATTTCCCGGAGCCGGCCGTCGAGTGCTCGGAGCCGGCTATCGAATGTCCAGAGCCGGCTGTCGAGCAGGAGCCGCAGGAATCTGAGGATCCTTCGCCGACGGCCGATATTGCAGCGGAGCCCGACGCTCAAACCGCTCACGCCGAGGTGCTATCGGTGGTCGCCCAAGACACGTCGTACCATGCCGACTCGGAGTGGGAACCGGAGCGAGCGGCCTCGAGTTCTTCAGCGGCCGGGGCGCCGCGCCGAAAATACACAAGATTATTTGCAACGTTGCGGCAAGGCTGAGGCCCGCCCTGGCAACCGTTGACAATCACCCGGTACGAATGGAGCCGGATCCGATGGGCAATATGCTGAATGCGCTGAAGCGAATCGAATCGTCGAAGCTGCAGGGTTCCGAACCGGCGCATGCCGATCCCGCAGGAGAAGCCGTCGCGGAAACCGGTGTGGCGACCACAGAAACGCTGGCGGTTGCGGAGGATGCCAATCGCGCCGTCTTCAGCGAAACTTTGGCGCTGCCTCGCGATCCGGCGGCAATGGAAGCCCTGCTGGCCACGGCGGAGCTGGCAACGGCCGAGGCACTTCAGGACGGTGTCGCCGCACATTCGCCGGCCCCTCG
>SKZG01000086.1 GCA_007127495.1 Planctomycetales bacterium | reverse complement strand
TGCTTATCGCGGCAACGTTGCGATCACCGCTCTTGGGGGAATGGCCTGGATGGCCGGAGGCAACACTCCCGGCCGAGGGCCCTATGGGAGAGAAATCGAACGGACTGTGGCCTACTTGCTGTCGAGAGCCCAGCAGAGCGGGTTCATTATTGAGCGTCGCGCGGCGAGCCACGGGCCTATGTACGGCCATGGCTTCGCCGCAATGTTCTTGGCAGATTGCTATGGCATGTCGCCGCGCGCTGAGCTACGAAACCAGTTGGCTGCGGCTGTCAAACTCATTGTTGCCTCGCAGAACAAAGAAGGCGGCTGGCGTTATCAGCCACAGCCGGCCGATGCGGACATCTCGGTTACGGTTTGTCAGATTATGGCGCTTCGCGCGGCCCGTAACGCCGGTCTGTTCGTTCCGGAGGAAACCGTCGACCGGTGCCTTGATTACTTGCGGCGATGCCAGAACCCAGACGGAGGTTTCATGTACATGGCCGTTGCCGGTGGCGACAGTCTGTTCCCGCGCTCGGCCGCAGGCATCGTCGGACTGCAAAGTGCCGGCGTTTACAGGGGCCCCGAAATCGAGAAGGGAATCGAGTATCTGCTTGGATTCACACCTCGGCCGGGGGTTGCACGCCATGAAGCGTATTACTATTATGGCCATTATTATGCCGTGCAGGCCATGTGGCACGTCGGTGGGGAACCGTGGAGTCAATGGTATCCGGCCGTCCGCGATGAACTACTCGGCCGGCAGCACGAGGACGGCTTCTGGCCCACGACCTACATCAATCGCGAATACGCTACGGCCATGGCGTTGATCGTACTCCAGGTACCGAACGATGCGCTGCCCATCTTCCAGCGGTGATTGGCACCCTGAACGGATGGGATTGGAGAAACTCATGTATAGAATCGCTCTGGTCTTGGCATGGTTGGCGGGTGTATCCACCGATGGTCAGGCCGCCGGCCACGTGGTGCCCGCTGAGGGCCCGCCCTCGTCGGCAGCCTTGGCGGCGATCGACCACGACTGGCAGATTGTGTTCGTCGGCGATACAGGGCGTTGGTCGTTGCCAGCGGACGAATTGGTCCGCTGGGGTGCTCCGCGTGAGTTGCTTCGGGGGCCGGTAATCGTGCTGGCCGACGGCGGCCTGCTCGCGGCTGAGCCAACCGGCATCGACGAAACGGACCTTGCGGTTGATTCGGCGCTGTTCGGGCCGATCTCCATTCCCCTGGACCAACTGGCCGGCATCGTCTTCCGTCTTCCCACCGACCTGCACCGTCAGACGCTGCTATTCGACCGTCTCCGCCTAAAGGGGTCGGGAGTCTTTACCCGCAACGGCCCGGAGAATGTTCCGGAAGGCGGACTCACGACTCCATCGTTGTCATCTCCTTTGTTGTCATCCGATCGAATTGTATTGGAGAACGGCGATGAGCTGACCGGCCTAATCGAACGATTGGATTTGGACCGCGTGCGTCTGCGTACCGACACCGGTCCGATTGAGGCCGCCCGACGAACTATCGCCGCGGTGATCTTCAATCCGGCTCTCAGAAGGCCAGCATTGGCCGAGGGGCTTTACGCATGGACCGGGCTGAGCGATGGAAGCCTCGTCCAAGCCGCTCGCATTGCACTCGATGAGCGGATGTTGGCAATTACCGGCTCGTTGGATCAAACGTGGAAAACGTTCCCCGACGACTTGGTATTCGTTCAGCCGATGGGAGGTCGCGTGGTCTATCTTTCGGCGATGGAGCCAAAGGCGTATCGCCATGTGCCGTACCTCGAACTTCAATGGCCCTACCGGACCAATCGCAACGTAGTGGGCGGCCGGCTTCGGTGTGCCGGGCGCACGTATCTGACCGGCCTCGGAATGTATACGGCATCCCGACTTACCTACCGCCTCGACGGCGCCTACCAGCGGTTCCTGTCGGAAGTGGGCGTGGACGATTCCACCGGTGGGCGCGGCAGTGTGCGCTTTCGTGTGTTCGTCGACGGGCGCGAGCAATTCACCAGCCGGCCGATTCGCGGCGGCGAGCCTCCCCAACTCATCGACCTGAACGTAACCGGCGCGAAACAACTTGACCTGGCTGTCGATTTCGCCGAGCGCGCCCACGTGCTCGGCCGAGCCAACTGGATCGATGCCCGCCTGGTCCGTTCCGACTGAAACGTGAAAGATATTTTGCTCCTACGACTTCGGAGAAACCCATGTTAGTACTCAAAAAGAGCATTGTTCTGACCCTTTGGTGTGCCTTGTCGCTTGCCGGTTTCCAAACCTCAGCCGAGGAGCCCGATGCGGAAGGAACGCCTCCCGACCGATACGCAATCCCCGATGGCGATGCGGAGGAATTGATCGAGTTCATGCGCGGGCTTGCGCGGGCCCGTCCGCTCGACGACGAGGCGCGGGAAAAGACCCTGGCCGCCCTGAACGAGGCGGCCGACCGTGTCCTGGCCGGAGAGGCGACCGACGAGCAGGTGCAGGCGGTTGTTGAACTGAAAATGAGTTTGCTTCGGGGTCAACCGGAGCAACTTGCCGCGCTGGCCGAGAAGCTGGCCGGCGCCGGCCGCGAGCAACTTGCCCGACGGGTGAACGGCTACCTGCTAATGGCCGAATTGCGCGCGTCGATGCGTGGGCCGCGAGAAGATGCATTGCCGACCATTGAGAAGGTGATCGGTCAAGTGAGCGAGTTCCTCGAAGCCGGCCCTCTCGCTGCCTCCGACGTACAACTCGGAATGATGGCCGCCCAAGTCGCCGAAATGGCGGGAAACGAGGAATTGGCCTTGGATGTCTATCGAAACCTCAGCCGATTGACGGCCGAAAGCGAGGACCCGCGACTGGCAGATTTGTCGAAGACGTTGGACGGCGTGGTCCGGCGGCTCACCCTGGTGGGCAATCCGATGAAGATCGAGGGGACGACCCTGGCTGGCGAGGCTTTCGACTGGTCGGAGTATGCAGGCAAAACGGTTCTCGTCGACTTCTGGGCGACTTGGTGCGGTCCCTGCGTTCGCGAGATTCCGGCCCTCAAACGGCTTTACGAGGCGTATCACGAAAAGGGGTTCGATATTATCGGCATCAGCCTCGACAGGGCTCGCGCCCCGCTCGAGGAGTTTGTGAAAGACCGGGAGCTTCCTTGGCCTATCCTCTTCGAAGACACCAAGCGCAACCCGGTGGCGGAATACTACGGCGTGATGGGCATCCCGCTGATGATCCTGGTGGGTCCCGATGGCAAGGTGGTGTCGACACGAGCCCGCGGCCAAGCCCTCGAGGAAATGCTGGAAGCCCGCTTCGGACCGATCGTCGAGGAACCCTAGAATGGCCGCGCGTGACGAAGCTTGGTGCGCGGCTTGAAAAGCCGGGCAGGCTGCGGCGTTTTGCAGCCTGGCGGAGCCGAGTGGTGCATGGCCATTTAGGCCTCACCCTCCTCCTCCTTGTCCTGCTCCGGCTTCGCCTCCTCCTGGTCTGCCCTGACGTCTTGCTCCTTCTTCAGTAAAGCGATCGTGTCGTGAATGAAGGGTGCTTGCACGGTAATGGCCAATGCCATGGGCATGTGGGAAACGCGTTCCTCGAAGGGCGTTTCCGATCGGGACGTTTGCCGTTGCAGGCCGACGACGAGGCCGACGATTTTCACGTCGTCGCCGTGCGGGAAGGCAACCGGCGCGCCGCTGTCGCCGCCGAAGGTGACTGCGTTGATGAACACTCGTTGGGCGCCTTCCAGGGGCAGGAGCGGATGGGTTGCCACGGATCCGCGACGCAGGAGTGGCCAGCCGGCTTCGTTGCCCTCGAGCGTGGCCGGATAGCCGGGAATGTAAACGTCGCCGCCCACGCGCAGCTTCCGCTCTGCCGCCCAGGTTGCGTCAGCCACCTGGCGAATACTCAAGGGGCGGGCTGCCGTCTGCTCGGGCAAGTCGACGGGCAGCACGGCGACGTCCAATTCGGGGTGGCGCACCCACAGCGGCTTTCCTTCGGAGCGCAGGGCGATCTCAACCTCCTGCCGCACGTACACGCCGGCTTCCTTTGCGCGCAAGATCAGTTTGCACTTTGCATCC
Source organism: Planctomycetales bacterium (assembly GCA_007127495.1). Lineage (GTDB taxonomy): Bacteria > Planctomycetota > Planctomycetia > Pirellulales > Thermoguttaceae > PWXP01. The sequence goes on along the minus strand of SKZG01000086.1, from coordinate 3,797 downwards.
GGCATCTGCTCCAGGCAGTGCGCCGCGGTGACTAGCACAGTTGTCGTCAACTCGTCCCCCTCAGCCGGTTCTAGCGTGACCAGGAACGCCGTGGCAGATGTCCGGCCATTGGTAATGCGAAACGTCGCCTCAACGGTGCGCTCTATGGAATTCGCCGGCTCAGCCAGCCCAACGGCAGTGAACACAAAAAGGCAGCACACCTGCAAGACAGCATTCGACAATCGAATCATAGCTTCTCCATTACTGTTGGTTACGCGAACTCACGAGGCACGCACATCGCATCCGCGTCCGGCCGCCGGGTTTGCACCGAACCGATCGGGCTCGTCGCCCGAGCAGGACCGGACGAGACGATTTCTATTGTACTCCAAACACACGGGGGAGTCTGCGCGAGGGAAATCTCCAGCGAGGTGTCCGAGGCTCTATCGGGCCGGGCGTGGTATTCAGCGCCCCTGGACGTTTAGCCATTGTGTGGGTAAAATGTTCGCGTGCTACACTACCCCCCCCTTCTTTGCGAGGTTGCTGATGCCCTGGTTTTTTGAGAAGTCGGATCGAATCGATTGGCCCCGATTGGAAGAAATGATGGAACAAACGGTCGTCGAGGCCCGGGAGCGGATTTGCGCCCACCCGAAACGGGTGCTGCTGCTGCCGCCCGATATCACGCGCGCGCACTCGGGCGCCGGCCGGCTTACCGAAATGCTCTACAACCATTTCGCCGGCGAGGCCGAGGTTCACGTCATCCCCACGCTCGGCCAGCACGTGCCCCATACAGCCGAGGAAAACCGGCACATGTTCGGGAGCATTCCGAACGAGCGCATCCACGCCCACGACTGGCGCGGCGGTTCGGTTCCCGTGGGCGAAATCCCCGCCGACTTCGTGAAGGAAACGACTCGTGGCGCCGCCGATTGGGCCATCCCCATCGTGCTCAATCGCATGCTCATGGAAGAGCCGTGGGACCTGGTAATCAACGTCGGCCACGTGGTGCCGCACGAGGTGCTCGGCTTTGCCAACCACAACAAGAACTACTTCATCGGTCTGGCGGGCAAGGACCTCATTTGCACCTCGCACATGGCCTCGGCGTCGTATGGCATCGAGAACAACCTGGGCACGCTGGTCACACCCGTCCGAGAATGTTTCAACAAGGCCGAGGACGACTACCTCGGCCACCTGCCCGACTTGTACGTGCAGGTGACTATGCGGCGTAACGACGAGAACGAACTGGTCCACACCGGCGTGTACGTGGGTGACGATCTGGACACCTACCTCGACGCGGCGCGGCAGTCGCGCGAGGAGAACATCACCGTGTTCGAAGAACCCCTCGAGAAGGTCGTGTGTGTCATGCAGGGCGACGAATTCTTTAGCACCTGGGTGGCCAACAAGGCCGTGTATCGCACCCGCATGGCTATTGCCGACGGCGGCGAACTGATCGTCATCGCCCCCGGTCTGAAGCGGTTCGGCGAGCAGCCCGAAGTGGACGAACTGATCCGCAAGGTCGGTTACGTGGGCACGCCGCGGGTGATGGAGGCCTATCGCACCGATCCGCTCTTGCAGGACTTTGCCCACGGCACCGCTCACCTGATCCACGGCTCGTCGGAAGAGCGGTTCACCATTACCTACGCACCGGGCCACATGACCCGCGAAGAAATCGAGGGCGTGAACTTCCGGTACGCCGATATCAACGAGACCATCGCCCGCTACCGGCCCGACACGCTCCGCGAGGGCTTCAACGAGATCGACGGCGAGCGGTTCTTCTTTATTCCGACGCCGTCGGCCGGCCTGTGGTCGACGCGCGGGAAGCTGTATTCGCGAGCGGGGGGCGCGTGAACCGGCAGGAAATCGTTGCCCGGCTCCGTGAGACCCGACCTGCCCAACTGGCCGACCTGTGGCGGCGGGCCGATCAGGTGCGCCAGCAGAACGTCGGCGGGGAAGTCCATCTGCGCGCCCTGGTCGAGCTTTCCAACCACTGCGTGAGGCAGTGCGCCTACTGCGGCCTGCGAGCCCAGAACATCGAACTCGAACGCTACCGCATGACCGACGACGAAGTACTCGCCTGCGCCCGCCAGGCCGTCCGCCTCGGCTGCGGCACCACCGTACTCCAGGCGGGCGAGGACCCGCGCCTCCATTGCAATCGCATCGCGGGGCTCATCCGACGGCTGAAGGCCGAAACACCGCTGGCCGTCACCCTAAGCCTTGGCGAGCGCAGCGACGAAGAGCTGGCCACCTGGCGACGCGCCGGCGCCGACCGCTACCTGCTGCGATTCGAAACGGCCAACCTGCGCCTCTACGACCGCATTCATCCCAAGCGGGGACTGTCCCAATTTTCACGGCACAGCGAGGGACATACCCAATCGCCAGACCGTTCCGCCGTGAAAATGGGACCGTCCCCTTTGCGTACCATGGAGGACACCGCCCAACCGCCCGACGCCTCCACCGTGAAAATTGGACTGTCCCCCTCGCCCACCACTCGCCACCCCCGCCTTACTATGCTTGCCGCCCTGCGCGAACTGGGCTACGAAGTGGGCAGCGGAGTCATGATCGGCATTCCCGGCCAGACCTGGGACGACCTGGCGGCCGATGTTGCCCTGTTCGCCGAGTTGGACCTCGACATGATCGGTGTGGGGCCGTACGTGGTCCACCCGGGCACGCCCCTGGCCGCGCACTACGACGAACTACGCTCGCCCGACGACGAGCAGGTTCCAGCCGACGAGTTGACCACGTACAAGGTCATCGCGCTGGCCCGGCTCGTGTGCCCGCGGGCGAACATCCCCAGCACCACGGCCCTGGCCACGATTGGTGGCGCAGATGCCCGCGACCTGGGCCTAGAACGTGGCGCGAACGTGGTCATGCCGAACTTCACGCCCATGCCCTATCGCAGGCTGTACGAAATCTATCCGGCCAAAGCCTGCCTTGCCGAAACACCCGAGCATTGCGCCGGGTGCCTGGGCAGCCGCATCGGCAGGCTGGGCCGGTCGATCGGCATTGGGCCGGGACATTCACCGAACGCGACCTCGCGCCGGCGATAACTGCTTCTTAGCCATCGCTCCCGTAAACCATCGGCCAGCCAATCCGGCGGCTTGGACTACACGCCGAGTTGCTCGGCAAGATGTTGTGATCGTCTCCATCGCTTCGGTCGGCTTTGCTACGCGCCCCGCGGCGGCAGGGAGCATAGCAACTTCATTTCGCGGACGGCGCGCTCGAATCCCACCAAGACGGCTCGCGAGACGATGCTGTGGCCGATATTCAGTTCGTGCATTTCGTCGATCTGCACGATGGACCCCACGTTGCGATAGGTCAGGCCATGGCCGGCGTTCAGCGTCATGCCGGCCGCGCGCACCTGGGCGCCGGCGACGCGTAACTGGGCCAGTTCCCGCCGCTGCTCCAGGCCGGGGCGCGCCCGCGCGTAGCCGCCGGTATGCAGTTCCACGGCCTCGGCGCCAAGTTCGGCGGCGGCCGTAATCTGCCGTTCGTCGGGATCGAGGAACAGGCTGACCACAATGCCCGCCTCCTGCAGCCGCTGCACCACTTCGCCGACACGTTGCCGATGCGACGCCACCTCAAGCCCGCCCTCGGTTGTCACCTCCTCGCGCCGTTCGGGCACGAGTGTGCCCTGGTCGGGCTTGACCCGACACGCGATCGCCACAATCTCGGGCTCGCAAGCCATTTCGAGGTTGAGTTTCACGGCAACGGTTTGTCGCAGGATGTCGAGGTCGCGGTCCAGGATGTGCCGCCGGTCCTCGCGCAGGTGAATGGTAATGCCGTCGGCGCCGCCCAATTCAGCCATGGCGGCCGCCCAAACCGGA
>SKZG01000268.1 GCA_007127495.1 Planctomycetales bacterium | reverse complement strand
TCGGCAGGCGCTGTTCGCCGGCGGCCTGAAATACAAACAGAGGTGGCAAGTGGTCTGTCCACCGGGGGCAGTCCCGAGTTGCCGGCAACGATTTGGCTACCGAAAGGGATACCGCATGAACACGAAAACTTGGACGATGCTGGGCGTGGTGTGGATGGCCATGTCGGCTGGGAGTTGGCACGGCGCGGGTCGGGCGGAGGAAGCGCCTGCCCCGGCCCAAGACCAACCCGAGTTCCAACCGGGCGATACCATTGTCACCCGCCAACCTACCGCACTGCGAGCCGGCGCCGAGACGCTGGCTTCGCTTCCTCCGGGCACGCACCTCGTGGTGATCAAGGTGAACCCTCCCTGGCTGGCGGCGAGCCTGCAAGAGGATGGCAGGACGGTTACAGGATGGATTTCGAGCGATGCCGTGTCTCGAGTCGTTACGAACTCGATCGGCATGCAATTGGCGCCGATTCCGGCGGGCGAGTTCCTGATGGGCAGCGCCGAGGCGGCGGAGGACGTGGCCGAAACATTCGAGGATCGCGGCGGCCCGCCGCCGGGCGAATTCGAAGCCGAACACCCGCGGCACCGCGTGCGGATCACCCGGCCGTTTCACCTGGGCGTCCACGAGGTCACGGTCGGCCAGTTCCGGCAGTTCGTCGAGGAGACCGGCTACCGGACCGACGCCGAGAAGGGCACCGATTTCGACGGGGCCTTCGGTTTCGATCCGGAAACGGGCGAGCTTGGCGAATCGGAGGAGTACTCGTGGCGGAACGTCGGGTTCGAGCAGTCCGACGACCATCCGGTGGTCAACGTGAGTTGGAACGACGCGGTGGCGTTCTGCAAATGGCTCAGTCGCAAAGAGGGCAAGTCGTACCGGTTGCCGACTGAGGCCGAGTGGGAATATGCCTGCCGGGCGGGCACGACGACGCGGTACTACCACGGGGACGATCCCGAAGGGCTGGCTGCGGTGGCCAACGTGGCCGACGCCACAGCGAAGGCGAAGTTCCCGGACTGGGATTGGCCGATTACGGCACAAGACGGTTACGTCTTCGCGGCCCCGGTCGGGAAGTTCAAGCCGAACGCCTTCGGACTCTACGACATCCACGGCAACGTCGACGAATGGTGCGCTGACTGGTACGGCGAGGACTACTACGCGCAATCGCCGGGGGACGACCCGCCGGGGCCCGCCGAAGGCTTCGACCGCGTATACCGCGGCGGCAGTTGGGCCAGCAGCGCCGCAGGCTGCCGGTCGGCGAGTCGCCGCATGGACGAGCCGGCCGGCCGGAGCCTCGTCCTGGGATTCCGTGTCGTCCTGGTCTCGGCAGATTGACCAAGTCGTCGGTAAGATTGTTTCTGCCGCGCGCCTTTGCATCCATGAGGTGCCGAAGCATATCGGCATCGGAGGCCGGCTCGATGGCGTGATGTGCATCTTCGCAGGCGGCAGCCAGATCGCTCAACGCGGCGAAGGACACGAGGATGCGCCGCCCGACGATGGATACCCTCCTGTCATTCCCGCCCGGCCATGGTGGCAACTTCGCGGGTAAGCCGGTCGCCAAGCCGGTCTTTTTCCCCTTCCAGGTCGTACCGCGTCTGCAAATTCGGCCAGAATTACTTTCACACCCAACGGGCCTGCTGACCGTCATTGGGGGGCAGGTACAATGGACCGGCGAGATGGGTCTCTTGCAGCGTCCGGCGGTGCCGATTGAATCGGAGGGGGCCGAGAAGAAGCGCTTGCCGGTACTGGACGAGGCGCGTCGCACGGGGGCGGAACAAGCTCGGGAAAACCGTACGACCGGAAATCCTTCGCTGATCAGAACTTGCGGTGAACTCCACGGCTACCCGACAACAGGACGCAATCGTTATGGCAAATCCGTTCTTCGAACAGCCGATCCTCAATTCGCCGTACCAGTGCCCCGAGCGACACTGGGAACTCGACAGCCAGGGCCAGCCCACCCAGCGAATCCTTGAAACGCGCCGTCGGGCCGAGTTCATCACGCCAATCCCCAAACCGAAGAAGCGGAAGAAGGAGGTCCAGCAGGACGAGTTCGTATTCGACGAAGGAGCGGGGCTGTCGACGAAGCAGCAGCAGTACGATCCCACCTCGATCATCAACGAAGTCCGCGCGCAGGTCGATCGTTGGCGGTCGCTGCCGAATCCAAGCCAGTGGCAGGTGACGCCGGAAACCGCCCGCCTGCTTCAACACTGGCGTCACCACGACTTCGCCGGGATCCGCCCGTTCTTCTGTCAGGTCGAGGCGGTCGAGACGGCCATCTGGCTCACCGAAGTGGCCCCCAACTCCAAGGCCGGCAAACGGTTGATCGAGCATCTGGCCAATGCCAATAACGATGCCAATCCCCTGCTGTACCGCCTGGCACTGAAACTTGCCACCGGCGCCGGCAAGACTACCGTCATCGCCATGCTCATCGCCTGGCAGACGATCAACGCCGTTCGCCGGCCCGGCAGCAAGAAGTTCACCCGCGGGTTTGTCGTCGTCACGCCGGGCCTGACGATCAAGGATCGCCTTCGCGTGCTGCAGCCGAACGATCCGGACAGCTACTACGCCAGTCGCGAACTGGTCCCCGGCGATATGCTCGATGACGTGAACCGGGCGAAAATCGTCATCACCAACTATCACGCATTCAAGCTGCGCGAGCGCATCGACCTGTCCAAAGGCGGGCGACAACTGTTGCAGGGCCGGCGCGGCGAGGAACTCAACACGCTCGAAACCGAAGGCCAGATGCTGCAGCGCGTCATGCCCGACCTGATGGGCATGAAGAACATCCTGGCCCTGAACGACGAGGCGCATCACTGTTACCGCGAGAAGCCGAAGGAGGCCGACGACGAAGACCTCAAGGGCGACGAGCGCAAGGAAGCCGAGAAGAACAACGAGGCGGCCCGACTGTGGATTTCCGGCCTCGAAGCCGTCAACCGCAAACTGGGCCTCGCTCGCGTGGTCGACCTCTCGGCCACGCCCTTCTTCCTGCGGGGCTCCGGCTACGCCGAGGGCACTCTGTTTCCCTGGGTAATGAGCGACTTCTCGCTCATGGACGCGATCGAATGCGGGATCGTCAAGTTGCCGCGTGTGCCCGTCGCCGACAATATCCCGGGCAACGAGATGCCGATGTTCCGAAATCTATGGGAACATATCCGCAAGGACATGCCGAAGAAGGGCCGTGGAAAGGCGACGGCTCTCGACCCGTTGAAACTACCTACGCGGCTGCAAACGGCATTGGAGGCGCTCTATGGCCACTACAACAAGACGTTCAAGCTCTGGCAGGATGCCGGGATCAGCAGCCCCTCCGAGCCCGCGCGCAACAAGCCCACCTCACTCTCCAGATTTTCCATGATTTGGTGCCGTTTGCCAAGGGTTTTGTGCCGCTTTTGTGCCACCGCGTTCCAGGGAACCGAGAGCACGCTCTCGGAAAGGGAAGACGCTGTCCTGCCTGCGGAGCGGCAAAGTGGACGCGGCTCAGGGCGTGGAGAGGAGGTTCGCCTTGCACATCTTCGCTGCCATCGAACTGCGGCGGCACACGTCGAGAAACGGCCCAATGACAAGTTGGGTCGCCGGGCCATCGGGTAGCCGCCACGAACCGCCTCGGCACACAAGCGGTTGGCCTTGCGCCATGTGCTCGTAAACCGACTTGATCCTCTCCATGACTGTCGGAAGTGCGCTGGCCCTTGGTCTGGTGATTTTCGCGACGGAATAGACGACATGGCCAACTCCGATGCCTCGGCCAAACTCGACGAGCCTCTCCAGATGGGCCATTGGCTGGATATCGGGCACGCCGAAATCATGCAGCGCCTTGCCGCCAGGCAAAGGGTCGCGCGGGAAGAGTGGGTCGATGCGCATGACGACGGGTAGCCCTTCTTCCCGCAAAAAGCGCATGGCGCGCAGCCGACTCTCGACAGCAGGGCAACCCGGCTCAAGCAATTCGCACACCTCGGCTCCCTGGAACGCCAGAGAACACTCAACCCGCAGCGCCGAGATTCCACGTTCCGCGAACCAGGCTGACCGGGGATGATCCGCGGTAAGTCGATTCAGTCGGTGCAGCACGCGGATATAAGGATCGGTAGTCAGCATCGCAGGGTTTTTGGTCAGCACCGTAACCGTCGTGAAGCGGTGCCGGCGCTGGGCAATCGCTTCGAGTGCGAAAAGCGTATGTTTGTATTCTCGCTCAAGGGGCTGCAGTGGGTCGGTGCTGTTCGCGATATGAACCGGGGCGGGCTTGACCTCATAGCGATCAAGGGCATCCAGATCCTTGGTGAGGTCCGCACGGAAGTTGGCCCTGCATCGCGGATAGCTTGCCGCGTATCCGGTCGCATAGCAGTAGCGACAGTTGTGCTGGCAGCCGCTGTAGACATTGATGCAGTAGCGATGGCCGGATGGAAATGCCCGCTGGTCGGCAAACGGGCAGTACCATTTGATCACACGCGGCCGCGTGACCTCCAAAACGTCCTTCTTTGAGCGATGCGGCAAAAAATAGAGGGCCAACGCCGCCCGGTCGCGCTCGCTCAGCCCATCAAAAACGGGCCTGTACTTCCGATGCACGCGCGAAGCCAGCAGGATTCCCTGCGAAAGGTCGATACCAGGGGCGAAAAGGTCCATGTGCGTCAGTCCCTCCTCTCAACCATCACCACTGACGCGCCGCGCATTCGGTGCCTGTCGCTCAAATCCCTGACGAGCAGGCGCTCCAAACCAAATCGGCTCAGATGCTCCCGCATGTGAGAGGCCGTCAAGTCGGCGTCTTCGAGAAGAACCCGTCTACTCATCTCCAACAACCGCCCGATCAACGAACGTCCGCTCGGCAGAACCAGCGCGGCCTCGTCAAATCGACGCACGGGCACGTGGACCATATCCGTCCCTTCCTCCCAGCCGGCCTTCTGCACAATCCGCATCGCCTTGAAGTACTCGGACAAAGAAAGCTGATAGAACGCCGAGCCTCCTCTCAAGCCGGTCTTCTTGATCGTATGCTGAATCTTGTGTTGACTTGCGGACTCTATCAACGCCGACGGATCGAGGACAGTCCTGTCAAAACGAGCGGCTACCCGATCGCGACAAAGGAGGGCCGCAGTCTCGTGCGACGAAAGGCGTTCGATACTAAACCGGCTGAATACGTTGAGAACGCGCAACAACAACGCAACATCAAAGCGTAACCGAAGGCTGGGATCGCGATGCTCGAGCCACGCAGCCAAGTCAGCCCGCCGAAAGGTCAAACGGCGAAAGACGGCAGGGTTGCGATAGAAGACGTCCTCTAACGCCCTATTCACACCCACAACATCGACCAACGTCAACTCAGTTGCGATTCGGTAGCGCGCATGCAGCTTCCTCGACAAAGCAACCGCCATGCCGCCGGAGCCACATCCGATATCGAGCATCCGAATACTTCTCAGAGGATTATTGTCGAGCCCCTGCTCAAGCGCACAGCCGAAAACCACATCGCTCCGTCTCTTCACCCATGGATCGCCGTTGGTTGAAAGGGAATGGAATACCTTAGCGATCAGTCTATAGGTATCCGAATGGTCGGAGTGGTCCGCAGGTGGATAGAGATAGAGCTGAACACCCCCGGTATCCGCGATGGGGATGCGCCTGTAGTGGAAGAACACTGGAGCACGGCGCGGATTACTGCTGAAGGGACAAATCAGTGGAAGGAACTTCGGATCGTCAAATACGTGCGGTTGCGCCACCTTACACAACGAATACGCCGGGTTCCTAACATTGAATATGCCGCCTACCGAGTGGCCGTCTTCGGCGTTTACGAGGAAAGTCTCGAATCCGACGACTTTCCGCAGGCTCTGAAAATCCGCCACCCTGTGCCTGTCTCGATTCAAGCACCACTTCAACAAAGCAAAGTATGCCGACACATAGGCGCGTCGGCAATCTGATCCGTGGCCAGCGACTATCAGGTTTCTCCATGCGTGCTCCAATCGCCCAAGCAGACTGGCCGGGAAAGCACAACCACACCAGTAGTCGTCCCAATCTGAACTCTCAATGTGAATCTTGCCCCCGGCCTCCATGCTGATGGAGCGGACGAGCCTCTGCTCAGCCAGTGCGCGACGAATCAGCCGCTGGTTCCATCTGTGGCGACGATTCAGTCGTGATTCCTGCATGGCAGCGCGAAACCCCGGAGTCGGACCGGAGTTGAGGGGCCCCAGTGGGAAGGAGGTCGGGCAGATATGGAGGCACAGCACGGCGCCAACATAGCCGATGGTGTACTAATGTTAGGGTTATTCAATTGACTCCACCAACTGCTAGTTGACTCTACCAACTGCTAGTTGTGTGGTTACTGTGGCAACTCGACATTAAAGTGCAGACCGCAATGAGGGCACTTGTAGCCTTGCACGTCGCCGCTGGGCCATCCGTCTTGTTGCGGACCGCTTTCGGTGGCTTCTGGGTGTATGGCACGCCCCATGCCCGGTTTCCATGGGGTCTGCGCGGTGCATATGTGCCGACCAGAATGAGGCGGACTACTACAGGTTGTGGCAGGTGGAGTCAATTGAATAACCCTAACTAATGTATATTATACCGCCGCGAGCCCGGGTTACAAGAGCAGTTCTTGGGCCACTTGGAGAGAGCGTTGCGCGGTTGGAAAGGAAGATGTGCCCGCGAATCGCCGGAACTGTGCCAAGTTCTGCGGCGAAAGCACGTCGCTCTCCCGTAATATCCTGCGAGACAGCCGAAAAGCTATGGCCTCCGGCACAAAAAGAGACAAGACTTTTCGCATCGCGCAGCCGATGCGAAAAGTCTCTTGGCCGAAGTGCTTCGCCGCGGGAGGGAGGAGCGTGAGGGTGAGGGTTGGGACGAAGAGTACAAGCCTTCGGTTGCAGTATCTCCGGATTCCACGCAAAGCCTTGCTCGAAAAAGACTTAGAGTATCCCCGAGACGTGTAAAGGGGTCGGGAGTGTTTACCCTTGTTCGATGCCGCGTCCGAAGTGCTCTAGGCAGCCGAGGCCGCCCCGGCGCCGCCCCGGCGGCCTGCGCGGAACGCCAGCGGGGGCCGGCAGAGGCCCGCGCGCGGAGCCGCTGCTTTTCGACGTGGACGAGGCGGCTACGAAAGGGGGGCTGTGACGATGCCCGACATCGCACGACAAGGGCCGGCCGGCGAGTTCCTGCTGTACCAGACCGAGGACGGCAGAACCCGCATCCAATGCCGCTTCGAGGGCGAGACCCTCTGGCTGACGCAGCAGCAGATGGCCGACCTGTTCCAGGTGGATAAGTCGGGCGTGAGCCGGCATTTACGAAACATTTTCGATTCGGGCGAGCTGGCGGTCGATGCAGTTGTTGCAAAATTTGCAACAACTGCGGCCGATTGCCAAGGAGGGCAAATAGCCATGGCCATACAGCCCATCAACGCTATCAGCAACCGCCTGAGCCTCCGGCCACCGCAGCGCCGGTCGCTGGAACTTCTGGCCCGGGTATGCGAGATTATGTCGCCGGCAAAGGATGCCGACCCGGCCGCGGCGCTGGCGGCCATCAAGAGCGAGTTTCCCACCGTCGAGGACTTCGAGCGACACTTCCCCTCGCTGTGCTTCGCGCTGGCAACGGGTGTGGGCAAGACCCGGCTGATGGGCGCATTCATCGCGTATCTGTTCCAGTCCGAAGGCATCCGAAACTTCTTCGTGCTCGCGCCGAACCTGACCCCATCTACAACAGACCGCCACCGGCGGAAGTCCACCTGGAGCGAGAAGAACCCCGAGGGGCGCTGGCGGGGGTTCGACTACGACGAGTTGATCCGGCGCGACAAGGTGAACCTCGACCTCTTCTGGCTGCGGGACAAGAGCCTGGAAGACGGCGACGACCTGCCCGACCCCGACGTCATTGCCGAGGAAATTGCCGACGACCTGCAAACGGCCCTCGACCAGTTCCGGTCGATTGCGGAGG